>JAURGE010000059.1 GCA_030833925.1 Alphaproteobacteria bacterium | reverse complement strand
TTGGAAGGATTGGGCCGCGGACATGGATAAGGAAGGCTACAAGGGGCAAGAGCTCTTGGACGCCATATTTGCTGCCATCAAGAATAACAAGGACGCAAAATAGCTCCTTGCATTTAAAGCGACACCCGCATGCCCTTTAAGTGTGCGGGTGTCGTCTCTTGTTTATTTAGCCGACTAACTACTCCTTGGAGACCAACGCCATGGTGTTGCCTGTTAGTGATACGCCCTTCGCCCGACTAGATCGTGGCTATCACATGATTGAACGCGCTCTTAATTATGTCGCTGCAGCGTTCTTATTCTCATTAATGCTTCTCGCCGTTGCTGAAGTCTTCATGAGGAAGGTTTTCAATTCACCCATCCATGGTCAGGCTGATCTGGTTGAAATTATGATCCCAACAATGGGCTTTTTCGGATTGGCTTATTGCCAGCGCCTGGCGGGTCATGTGCGAATGGAACTTTTGATTCACCGGTTAAAGGGACGGTCTCTTTGGCTATTCGAATTCACTGGAAACCTGGCAACGCTTTTGATCGTGGTGTTGATGATTTGGGGTACCTGGCAGAATTTCGAGAATGCATGGTTGCTTGGCGATAGTAGTATGGATGCCCAGATCCCAGTCTGGCCGCCCAAGTTGATAATTTTTGTTGGCTTTTGCCTCCTGTTCGTGCGGTGCGTTATTGCATTTATTGGCTACATCCGTCTGATTATGGAGCCTGATGCGGAACCGATTGGAGTGCCAATCAGTCCCACTGCTGCGGATGTTGCAGAAAGTGAAGCAGCGTCAGCCCGTGATGCAATTGCTGATGGGGAGGCTGCTCGATGATTGAACCTCTCACGATTGGAATTATAGGCCTCGCCGTTCTGGCAGTCTTAGTCGTTATTGGTATGCAAGTGGCATACGCTGGTGCTCTTGTTGGTCTCATGGGCATCGTTGTCACGATTGGTACCAGGCGGGTGCGTGGTGAAGGCGATTTCTGGGACGTAATTGATAAAGGTTTAGGACCTGGCCTTTCTAACGCGGGAACTATTCCTTTCTCGGAATTGGCACATTATTCGCTCTCAGTGCTGCCGATGTTCATTCTAATTGGGTACATGGCGTATCATGCCAGGCTGACCCAAGGCGCGTTCTTCTGCATGCGACAGTGGTTTGGACACCTTCCAGGCGGACTAGCAATTGCGACAGTATTTGCCACCGCAGCCTTTGCCGCTGTCTCTGGGGCATCAACTGCAACCGCAGCTGTTTTCAGCCGTATCGCCATCCCTGAGATGCTGCGGTACGGCTATCCACCGGGTTTTTCAGCTGGAGTTGTTGCAGCTGGTGGAACGCTTGCTTCTCTAATTCCACCATCCGGTATCCTCGTTATCTACGCGATTATTGTTGAGGAATCTGTTGGCAAGCTTCTGATGGCTGGCTTCATCCCAGGCATTATCTCGGCGATTATTTATGCTATGTCGATCTACGTACGAGTGAAGCTCAACCCCAAGCTTGCTGGAACGCCCATAGAAAATGTCTCATGGGGTGACCGCTTTGCTTCGCTGGGTCAGATGTGGGGCATCTTATTTGTTGTTTTTGTAATTATGGGGGGTGTCTACTCTGGTTGGATGACGCCAACTGAGTCTGGCGCGATTGGGGCTTTCGTTGTCTTCCTCTTAGCGCTCAAGAACGGGATGAATAAGAACCAGTTCCTGAATGGTCTGGCAGAAAGTGCAAAGACTGCGGTGATGATTATCACCATAATCTGGGGCATTCTTATTCTTGTGCGGTTCCTTGGCTTCTCTGATCTGCCAAATGTCATAAAGGACATGATCATTGGCCTGGATATGAACCGTTATTGGATTCTTCTGATTATCTTATTGATGTACGGCGTTCTTGGCATGTTTATGGATGCTATAGGAATGTTGTTGTTGACCTTACCATTGGTCCAGCCGTTGGTATTAGCACTCGGCTTTGATCCAATTTGGTTCGGCATCATCGTCGTTAAGATGGTAGAAATCTGCCTAATCACGCCACCTATCGGATTAAATTGCTTTGTGGTGGCAGGAGTTCGGCCGGATATACCACTTGCCTCAATCTTTAAGGGTATCTGGTGGTTCTTTGTCTGTGACGTCCTAACGGTGGCACTCTTCGTGGCATTTCCGAACATCGTGTTGTGGTTGCCTAATAACATGCTGGGCCGATAAGCGAAGAGGCCAAACTCCTTGAGGGGGTGGCTGCATTTTCATCAAAGAATGTAGGCACCCCCTAATTTTTTGTGTGCAGGTTTTTAGCCGTCCACATATTTTAAATGAAAAGGAACAATTTCATAAAATATTCATAGCAATATTGTTTTCGAGTGCTTTAGAATCGGAGATGACGCCACATTGGAGAGGCCATGCCCAATCCTCCACTAGCCCCGACACCACGAGGTGAAAGGATGTGCTGTCATCGAAGCCGCCATGCGAGAAAATCCGCCGGCGGCTTTTTTATTGCCGATAACCAACAGAAAATTGGGAGTCTTCATGGGAAAGCGTCGCGACCGTAAACTTGCTGCCAACGCTGTTCTTTTAGACGATGTACGGGCTCGCCGTGCAAATGCCGGCCGTGCTTGGGATCCAGTGGAGGGATGGCGTGATCAACGTTATGTCCGCAATCTCTCTGCTCGCACGCCTAATCAGGCCCGTCTAATTGAAGCAGTCCGGAGCCATGACCTCGTTTTCGCGCTTGGTCCAGCAGGTACAGGTAAGACATACCTAGCTGTCTCGCTTGCAGTAGAGGCGCTTGAAGCAGGGGATGTTGCGCGCATTGTACTATCCAGACCAGCAATAGAAGCAGGTGAGGCTCTGGGTTTTCTTCCCGGTTCGGCAGAGGACAAGCTCTCTCCCTATCTTCGCCCTCTCTACGATGCATTAACCGATCGCATGGGCTCGAAGAGGCTTCGTGCAGCATTGGACGACGGCACCATTGAAGTGGCTCCAATTGCGTTTATGCGCGGTAGAACCCTCAACAATGCTTTTGTTGTTATCGATGAGGCGCAGAATTGCCTCTACAGCCAATTGAAAATGCTACTGACCCGGCTTGGCTCAGGTTCAACTATGGTTGTAACTGGGGATCCAGGACAGTCAGATCTTATGGATGGAATGTCAGGCCTTGCTGAAGTTGCTGAGCGCGTTGAAGGCGTTGAGGGCCTTGACATCGTTCGCCTAAATGAAGGTGACGTTGTCCGCCATCCCCTAGTGGCAAGAATGTTGCCGGCGCTTTAGCTCCCCGAGAGCATGGCGTCAGAGATCTTCTCTGCTGTCATAATGGTTGGGAAATTAGTGTTCGCGCAGGGTACCACCGGGAAAACACTGGCGTCACAGACACGAAGACCCTGAATGCCCCGAACTCGGCCCTGATTGTCAGTCACGGCCATTGGATCATCATCGGCACCCATTCGGCATGTGCAAGATGCATGCCACACACCAACTGTTGTTGTCTTGATAAAGTTCTCCAATTGAGCCTCATCTTGGAGTACATCCTGCATAGTTACACCCTCCATGACGTAGGTGTTTAGGAACCAACGCCGAAGAGGGGACGGTCCATCCAATATCATCGCTGCGATGCGGGTCATAAATTTGTTCTTTGTCGTGACCGCACTAATCTGTCGGACCTTGTCACCCCAGCTGGCCGGAAAGGGATCTGATGTCACCGAGCGAAGTTCTTCCATGGCATAGATGGCGAACATCTTTCTGACACCCTCTTTCAGCCGATCTAGGTCGCGACTGTCAGAAAGGAGATTGAATGCAACTTCTGGTTCGGTACGCCAATCTTTACCCTGCAGGCGAACGTAGCCTGTCTCTGAATAGGTTTTATTAACAAAAAGGATTTTTGAAGCGATCTGTTCGCCAACTGCATGCCACCCAGATTTGTGGGCAACGGCAACGAACATATCACCTTGCGGAACGTCTGGTAGGGAAGAAGTATATCGAAGACCGACTAGCAGGTGTCGTCCAGTCGCATCTGGCCCCTTGAGGCGGCGTGCATTCGGCTTAATGAAAGCAGCAAGTGCGACTGAGGGATGGTCCATCAATTGGTTGCCAACACCTTCTAGCGAGTGAAGGACATCAATTCCCATCTCTCTCAGATGACCAGCAGGACCAATGCCAGCTCGCATCAGGTGGGCAGGTGAGTGTATGGCGCCAGAAGATAGAATAACTTCCTTTCCGCGAAACTCCTGTTGTTTCCCCTCAACAACTGCGGAGACGCCAACGCAACGCTTTCCCTCAAATAGGAGATGGGTGACGGAAGTTCGGGTTGAAATTTTTAAGTTGGGTCTCTTGCGGACATCGGCATTCAGATAGCCAATCGCGGCCGAAACACGTTTTTCGTCGGCATTAGAGATTGTTATAGGAAAATACCCGTCCTCAAATTTTCCGTTTTGGTCGGGTAGGTAATTATAACCGGCAGCAGCAAAGGCAGCGGCGACTGCTTTTCCGTGACCACTCCACTGGCTTTCAGGAATACGTCGGACGGGAATGTGGCCCTCTTGGCCATGCCACTCGTTATCAAAGTCCAAGTCTCGTTCAATCTTTTTAAAGAAAGGGAGTACAGAATCCCAATTCCAGCCCTTGGCTCCGCGAGACTCCCATTCGTTGTAGTCGGTAGGCGCACCTCTATTCGCCATTTGACCATTGATTGACGATCCACCTCCTAGTACGCGGGCTTGCTCATATTTCCGCAAAGGTGGTTTGGGTGCATCGGGTTGATTATGGGCAATGTTTTCAGTCATCACCTGGAGGTCATTCCAGATGAAACGGCTGTTTAGGTAAGCGCGACCCGGGTAGCTGTCGAGAATTTCCTCTGGCTCTGCTCCAGGCGGGGTATCTTCACCTGCTTCCAAAAGTAATATTTTGTTCGAGCTGCGTGCTGAAAGTCTGTTGGCCAGCGTTGAACCGGCTGACCCGCCCCCGACGATTATGTAGTCAAATTCCATAATCTATTTGTTCTCCCGAACAGAATTTGTGTGAGCAAAGCTGCAGTAAAGCTCTAGATGTAAAAGCTTAGCTAGATCTCTTGCCTACGTCTTCTCCCCAACGACGGACCTCACCGGTATCAATTTCAAAAAGATCAAGAGCTCTACCAACGGTGTGGGCAACCATTTCGTCTAAGCTTTGAGGGCGTGCGTAAAACGCCGGAACGGGAGGCATTACAATGGCCCCAGCCTCCGTTGCTGCAGCCATACTTCTTATATGACCCAGGTGAAGTGGTGTTTCGCGCAAGAGCAGGACAACCCGCCTCCGTTCTTTCAGTGCAACATCGGCTGCTCGGCTCAGAAGATTTGTAGTCTGACCATAAGCGATTTCTGAAAGACTGCGGATAGAGCAGGGTGCGACGATCATACCCTGTGTTTTAAAAGAGCCTGAAGAAATGGCGGCAGCGATATCATCAGGCCCATAGACTTTGGTAGCTAGGTCCTTCACTTCTGAGACTTTCATGTCCATTTCGTGGGCGAGGGTAATCTCAGCCGACCTGGTCATCACCAAATGAGTTTCGATATCTTTATCTTTCAAAACTTCGAGGATTTTCACGCCGTACACAACGCCGGAGGCGCCTGAAATCCCCACAATTAAGCGTTTGGTCATGTTTCCGCCTCAAAAGCAACAAGTTCCACGCCTTCTTCTACCTGATCACCGACGGCGCATTTCACTGAGCTGATAATGCCTATTCCAGGCGCTGTTATAACGTGCTCCATTTTCATAGCTTCTAGGGCAACCAAGGGATCACCTTTGCGCACCTTGTCGCCAGCTTTCACATCTACTCGCACAATTTTACCTGGCATCGGTGCCGAAAGAGAACCAGCACCTGCATCAATGTTGCTCATAGAGCTAAAGTTTACAGGTTCAATTCGCCACCGCTGACTATCAAGACCCACACTAATTATTTTATCTGCCCGTGAGACTTGAGCTTGGAAGCTGCGTTCTCCATGACTAACAAACCATGCTCTCTGATACTCACTAGGCGGGATATAGGAGAAGCGAGCTGCACCAGCATCAGTTATTAATGTAAGGCCATCCCGCTTCCAGATCAGGTTCACATTTAGAAGGCTTTCGCCATCGCGGAATTGAAATAGCTCTTCCAAATCTTGGTTCATTCGAAAGCCATCATTCGAAGCCCATGGCCCAGGATTGGAAATTTTGAGAGCCTCTTTTTGCTGTTCTTCAATCATGAACGCTATTGCAGCTGCCATCGCATCAACTGGTAGATCATTTGTGCGACCAATTAGATCATCCTCGTGTCTCTCAATGAAATGTGTATCGAGGTCAGCCTGTCTAAAGGATGGATGGCGGAGTGTTTTAGCCAAGAAGTCGATATTCGTCGAAACACCCGATAGTTCTGTTTTTGAAAGCGCTTCGGTTAATTGTATTGCAGCTAAATCTCTGGTTTCCCCCCAGGCGATTACCTTCGCGATCATTGGGTCGTAATTAACGGTGATAGCATCACCGGTAGCTACCCCGGTATCAACGCGGACCCTGCCGGGATTATTGGGCACACTAAAGGCGGTCAGAGTTCCAGTTTGTGGAAGAAAACCGCGATCTGGGTCTTCTGCGTAAATCCTGGCCTCTATAGCAGATCCTCTGCAGGGAACCTCGTCCTGGCTCAGGGGAAGTTTCTCGCCAGAGGCAACACGTAGTTGGAGTTCAATCAAGTCAAGGCCAGTGATCATTTCCGTTACGGGATGCTCTACCTGGATCCTTGTATTCATCTCGATGAAGTACGGACTTCCATCTTGGTCCACTAGAAATTCGCACGTCCCTGCACCCACATAATTTATAGCTTTGGCAGCGGCGACTGCAGCTTCAGTTAACTGCTGGCGAGTTTCTGGAGAGAGGTTTGGGGCCGGCGCTTCCTCAATTACTTTTTGGTGACGTCGTTGAATAGAGCAATCACGCTCATGCATATGAAGGACATTGCCATGGCTGTCTGCCATGATCTGGACTTCTACGTGGCGAGGGCGTCCCAAATACCGTTCCAATAGCAACGCTCCATCACCAAAGGCCGCTGTTGCTTCCCGTCTAGCAGCTTCTATCGATGGCATGAGATCAGCTTCGTTATCGACTACACGCATTCCTCTTCCACCACCGCCTGCTGAGGCTTTAACCAGAAGTGGGTAACCTATTTTTTGAGCCTCTAACCGCAGAACGTCATCATTTTGATCCTCTCCGTGGTAACCGGGAGTGAGCGGCACTCCTGCGGCTCCCATCAACGCCTTTGCTCTGGCCTTATCCCCCATCGCTCGGATGGCTTCAGGCGATGGGCCAACGAAAATAAGGCCAGCTTCTGTGCAAGCCTCGGCAAAGGCAGCACGTTCGGAGAGGAAGCCATAGCCTGGATGTACTGCATCGGCCCCCTCTGCTTTAGCTGCTTCTATTATCCTGTCGATGACGAGATAACTTTGTGCAGCACTTGCTGGCCCAATGCATCGCGCCGTGTCTGCCATTCGCACATGCATTGCTTTGGCATCCGCCTCTGAATAGACGGCAATCGTTTTGATGCCCATTGCATGGGCAGTTCGGATGATACGACACGCAATCTCGCCGCGATTTGCTATTAAAAGGCGTTTTATCATCGTGACTACATCCGGAAGACGCCGAACCGAGTTTCCCCGATAGGCGCGTTGAGAGCAGCCGAAAGTGCCAATCCTAGAACCCTGCGGCTATCAGCTGGATCGATGATCCCATCATCCCAAATACGGGCGGAAGCGTAGTATGGGTGTCCCTGTTCCTCATACTGCTTACGAACGGGTGCTTTGAAGGCTTCCTCGTCCTCTAATGACCACTTTTCACCGCGTCGTTCTAAGCCATCGCGGCGCACGGTTGAAAGAACACTTGCTGCTTGTTCCCCGCCCATTACAGAAATACGCGCATTGGGCCACATGAAGAGAAACCGCGGATCGTAGGAACGCCCGCACATAGCATAATTTCCGGCTCCAAAACTCCCTCCCATGATGAGAGTTAGTTTTGGTACATTTACTGTGGCTACCGCGGTGACCATCTTGGCGCCATCCTTGGCTATGCCGCCTGATTCATATTTCTGACCCACCATGAAGCCCGTTATATTTTGTAAAAAGACTAGCGGAATTCCTCTTTGTCCACATAGTTCAATAAAGTGTGCACCTTTCTGGGCACTTTCGGAAAAAAGTATCCCATTGTTAGCAATAACCCCAACGGGAATGCCGTAGAGGCGTGCAAAGCCCGTTACGAGTGTTGTGCCATATAGAGCTTTGAATTCATCGAACTCGCTACCATCAAAGAGACGTGCGATTACTTCCCTTGGATCGTAGGGCTGACGGAGGTCCGTAGGGACGATGCCAGAGAGCTCTGAGGGTGGATATAGTGGTTCCCGTGCTCGAGTAATATCCAAATCAGTTGGCTTAACTATGTTCAAGTTCGCGACAATGCGTCTTACGATTGCTAGTGCGTGGTCATCATTAGCCGCGTAGTGGTCGACAACCCCGGAACGCCGAGCATGCACATCGGCACCTCCAAGGTCTTCTGCTGACACAACTTCTCCTGTGGCAGCCTTTACCAATGGTGGGCCGCCGAGAAAAATGGTCCCCTGGTTCCGAACAATCACAGACTCGTCGCACATTGCAGGTACATAGGCGCCACCTGCGGTACATGATCCCATAACACAAGCGATTTGAGGGATACCCATAGATGACATGACCGCTTGGTTTCTGAAGCTTCGTCCAAAGTGGAAACGGTCAGGAAAAACTTCATCTTGCTCTGGCAAGTTGGCTCCACCGCTGTCAACGAGATAGATACATGGGAGGTGGTTCTCGATCGCAATCTCTTGGGCGCGGAGATGTTTCTTCACCGTCATAGCATAATAGGTGCCGCCTTTTACCGTTGCATCATTGCAGATAACGACGCACTCGCGGCCCATCACACGGCCAATACCAGTGATGATTCCAGCACTTGGGGCCTCGTTTTCATACATGCCGTACGCAGCAAGTTGTGAGAATTCCAGGAAGGCAGAGCCTGGGTCAGTTAAACGACGTACACGCTCTCTGGGTGCTAGCTTTCCTCTCTCAAGGTGACGCTGCATTGCGGTTTTGCCGCCGCCCTCTGAAACCTTGGCAACCTGGAGGCGCAAGTCATCAACAAGAGCAGCCATTTCATTAGCGTTTTGACGGAACGCTTTAGATCGAGGATTGATACTTGTCTCTAACACCGCCATTGCGGCCAAACTCCCTAAAAGCCCTGCACACTAAGGACCGTCGCTTGCTAAGTGATCTGGGTCAAGACCTATGGCATGACGAAGCACTTTAGATCACCATACCATGTCCAGAAACTTTCAGGTGAATGCTATGCAGCTCACAACTATTGCCGAAGGGCTTTGTTTCCCAGAAGGCCCGATTTCTATGCCAGATGGCTCCGTTATTTTAGTAGAGATTGAGCGGGGTACGCTGACCCGTGTGACTTCGTCAGGTGCTGTTGAGGTCATTGCAGATTTAGGCGGTGGGCCTAATGGTGCTGCTTTGGGGCCCGATGGTGCAGTTTACGTTTGCAATAACGGAGGCCTCGAATTTCTTACTGACGCTGAGGGTAACAAGCGACCAATTGGGCAGGCCAAAGGATATTCTGGTGGCAGTATACAGAGAGTCGATCTCTCCACTGGTCGTGTCGATGTACTTTATGAAAGTTGCAACGGAAATTTGCTCTGTGGACCGAACGACATTGTCTTCGACAAGGAAGGTGGGTTCTGGTTTACAGATTTAGGAAAAACCCGCCACAGAGACTGGGACCGCTCTGGTCTTTACTATGCCACGATCGATGGCAAACACATCCGGGAAGTGGCCTATCCAATAATAACCGCAAATGGCGTTGGCCTATCGCCTAACGAACGCACCGTGTATGTGGCAGAAACTCAGACTGGTCGGCTCTGGGGTTTTGAAATTGATAGTCCAGGCAAGATAAGGAAGCGTGACTGGCCCTCGCCACATGGAGGTTTTTTAGTTGGCCAAACTCAGGGCTTTAGAAATTTTGACAGTCTCGCAGTCGATTCTGAGGGGAATATATGCGTTGCCACTTTAATGGATGGAGGGATTACCGTGATTGCGCCTGATGGATCCTCGGTCGAACATATTGGTATGAACGATCCATACGTAACCAACATTTGTTTTGGTGGTGAAAATCTTAAAACTGCCTACATCACGATGTCTTTTGTGGGCAAATTAGCCAAATGCGAATGGCCGCGCGCTGGTTTGCCACTAAATTTTTTGAACCGATGAAGGGTAAAAAAATCGTTAAATTTTCTAAAGACTGCCTAATTCCAGAAATTAGGTCTGCACTTTAGCGAGAGGTAAACCCATCGGTAACATCGTCGGCGTGGTGGTTGCTACACCGCAGGGTCGGATCTCCCCAACCACCTCCGCCGCCAGATGAAACAATGAACACATCGCCTGCCTTAACGGGTAGCCCGGTCGCTTTTGAGGGCAGGGGGTGTTCAGTTCCATCAAATGATCGCTGGCGGTAGAAATGAGGCTCGCCATCAGAACCTCCTAAGATGCCGCGAGCGCCGTGACGTTGCCCGTCGCCGGCGGTGTTGGCAACAGCATCCCCTGCGGTTTCAACCACCATCTCCATGTCGACGCCAGCTCCTCCGCGATATTGGCCGTTACCCCCCGAATCTGGACGGAATTCATGCCGGCGGAAGTGGAGAGGAAAGCGTGCTTCAGCTACCTCAACGCTGCCAAACTTCAAACCTCCAGCGGAATGCCATTCGCCGGAATTGTGCCAGCCATCACCGCCTGGTGAAGCGCCGGCACCTGGTCGAGCATGGAACATGTGCCAGATAAAGGTCCTGCCGTTTCTTGGATCCTGACCTTTAATTGCTATGCGAAGGCGTCTACCCCATCCAGCCATAGCTTTGTCGGGACAGGCTTCAGCCAGGGCGACAATAATTGCTTCGATAATTTCATTTGAACAATGACTGGTGCACATCGTAACAGGCAGTCCATCGTTCGACCAAACAATAGTCCCCTGCTTTGCTATTACACTCAGTGGCCGAAAAGCTCCCGCATTCTTCGGAATAGTTGGATCAATCAAGTATGCCAGTGTTTGAGCGCAAGCAGACTGCATATTTGCAAACGAGGAATTAACAAACGCCGTGCTTTCGGGGTCACTTTCCGACAGATCAACTTCAACATTCGAACCATCCACTGTCACCTTTGCCCGGATTTTAATATCCTCGCGGCCGTGACCGTCATCGTCGAGGGTTGCCTCTCCAAAATATACCCCGTCCTTCCAAGTTTGGATTTCTGCCCGGGCACGTATCTCGGCACCATCCAGGATTTGGCGACAGGCTTGAAGAACGGTGGTAGCTCCAAAGCTATCCACCAGTGACTTTAATCGTCGTTCACCTAGCTTTACGGAACCAATCTGAGCGGCAAGATCACCTTTAAAGTCGCGTGGGTGACGAACATTAGCTGCAAGCATGTCTAGTAAATCTCGCTTCGGTTTACCTCGATCCCAGAGCCTCAAGGGCGGAATGCGAAGACCCTCATGAAAGATTTCTGTTGCAGAAGGGTTATAGGCGCCGTGAGTGGATCCGCCGATATCTGAGTGGTGGGCCCTATTAATTGTCCAGAAAGCTACAACGCCCTCGACAAAAACGGGGGCGAATACGGTTACATCTGGAAGATGGCTTCCAAATCCCAAATATGGATCATTCACTAAGAACAGGTCACCTTCGTGAACATCTGCACCAAAATAGTCACGAACAGCTTTTGCGGCCCATGGCATTGCTCCAACGTGCACGGGAATGTGCTCAGCTTGGGCAACAAGTTGGCAGTCGCGATCCACCATAGCTGCAGAAAAGTCACGCGATGAATTTAAGATCTGCGAATAAGATGTTCGAAGCATTGCCTCACCCATCTCTTCGACGATAGCAGTCAGTCGATGCTGGATGACAGATGCAGTGATAGGATCAACGGTATCAGCCATGCTTTTACTCAACCTCCTTAGCCTATCCAGCTTTGAGTTGGCTCGCCAGATACGGTCACACGGTGCATTCGGCGGCGCTTGCCTGGATAGTCATTGATTGCATTATGGAGAACCAAACGATTATCCCAAATGGCAAGGGTCCCAAGCTGCCAGCGCAGCCTGCATGTATTTTCTGGGACGACGAGATGTTTTTTCCAGAACTCCAAGAGAGGCTTACTTTCTTCCTCTGTGAAACCAGCAAGCTTGATGCTGTGAAGGCCAACGTAGAGGACGGGGTCACCAGTCTCAGGATGCTTACGGACGACTGGATGCGATACCAGAGCTTCATCAGCTGCTGCTTCTTTGGTTCGCATGCCAGCGCCAAAATACCCAGCGGATGTTTGGTTCTTGCCTGAAAGTTGAGCAGCGAATGAACGATTTTCGGTCTTAAGGGTCTGGGCGAGCTTTTGCATTGCTGGTGACAGAGTTCGGTAGCCATTCCGCATACAAGCGTAAAGGGTGTCGCCCCCAGTATCTGGTAGCTCCCTAGCATAGAGACAGGTGTAGTTTGCAGGAGCAGGCGTAAACATCTGATCGGTATG
>JAURGE010000058.1 GCA_030833925.1 Alphaproteobacteria bacterium | reverse complement strand
CAGCCTTCCCGTGCCATTCCTCACTGGCAATATAAGAATTATGTTCGCGCTGATCCAAACGCTTGAATGTCACCGAAGTCTCAACAATTCGTGTAAAACACTTGAGATTAGGCGAAATTAGCGCAATCCCCCCTATAACTCGGTGGCTTCGGCCTGCTAACAGACTGAGACAAAACTCAGCCTCATCACGAGTGATTGTCTTAGGCAAAACCCTTCGACCACAGGCGACTACTGTGTCAGCAGCAAGAATAAATGACCCTTGGTGTTCAGATAAAACTTTCTCAGCTTTAGCCCTGGCTAAACGTATAGCAAGCTGGCGGGGCAATTCCTTAGGTAATGGGGTCTCATCAATATTAGCGGGGGCTATGCTATCTGCAGTGATCCCAATTTGACCGAGAAGATCAATTCGGCGAGGCGAAGCAGAGGCGAGAATGAGCTTGGGCATATTCATCAATAGGTCATACCACGGGAGCTGAAGATCCGGATACCCGAGCAGTTATACGTTGTTGGATTTCATCACGAGTTCGCCGATAGGCTTCTAACCTTTGCTCGCGACTACCTTCAACCAATGATGGATCAACAGTTGGCCAATACTCAATAATTACTGGTAAATTTTTAGCAAATTTTATGGCCTCTTCATGAGCATCAGGTGATAAAGTAATAATGAGATCGTAGTCCGTATCTTCTAAATCTCTAAAACCCTTTGGATCCACTTTGGATAACTCCAGTCCAATCTCTTCCAAAACCTCAGCAACAAATCCATCACTCCCGCCAGGGTTCACGCCACATGAAGCAATGTGAAGGAGCCCGCGTGTTCGCCAGCGCGCAAGTTCTTCTGCCAAACGCGATCGGATGGTGTTTGACGTACAGGCAAATAAAACGCTGGAAACCGATCTCTCCATTGCACCCACCCTAAACACGTGAATGCAGAACGCACAGTATCGTGAAAAGGCGCCGGGCTGTCGGTTTATCTATCAAAGCGTGCTCTTTTAAAACCTCACACAGCTTCTCTGCCGCTTCATCATGAAGGCTGCGCCGCCCCATATCTATTGCCTCGATCGTGGACAGAGGCTTGTTGCGGATAGCTTGAAAATAACTGTCGCAAATCATGAAGTAATCTTTGAAAATTCGACGAAATGGGGTCAGGGAAAACCCAAATATCGACAGCTTTTCAGAGCCTGTCGCCCGCACCTTGATTACCAGACGATCGCCATCTAATCCTAGCGATAGATAATACGGGCCAACATCACCGTTGCAGACAGAAAACCTGTTGTCATCGATAAAGTCTTGAACTGCAATAGCTCTTTCTTGCTCTACTTCAGGCCTACCACGTGCTCCTAGGCCATCCTCAAGCACTATTTCCAAGACATGGTTGCATGAACTCATTCTTTAAGACGAACAGCAACAGACCTGCCATGGGCATCAAGTCCCTCTGACTCTGCCAGTACCACAGCATGAGGCCCTATGTTAGCGAGACTAGCTTCGTCACAACCCAAAAGGGTTGTCCTTTTCATAAAATCTAAAACGCCTAATCCAGAGGAGAACCGAGCAGCACCAGAAGTTGGCAACACATGGTTTGGTCCGCCAATATAATCCCCGATAGCTTCCGGGGTTTGGGAACCAAGAAAAATTGAACCAGCATTCCTAATTTTGTCAGCAAACTCATCTGGGCTTTCAAGCATCAATTCTAGGTGTTCTGGAGCTATGCGATCCACAATCGCAGGCGTGGTTTCTAGACTTGCAAAAATCAATGCACCATGATCTCGCCAAGAAGCTCCGGCAATTTCTGCTCTTGGGAGCACCTTAAGCTCTGCCTCCACTTCCTCTGCCACAGACTTCAAAAGTTCTTTCGATTCTGAGATTAAAATTGATTGGGCATCGGCATCATGCTCAGCTTGAGCAAGGAGATCTAGCGCAAGCCAGCGGGGGTTTGCAGTCTTATCTGCAACGATAAGAACCTCAGAAGGCCCCGCAACCATATCTATTCCAACCTGGCCAAAAACTTGCCTTTTTGCTTCTGCCACGAATGCGTTGCCTGGGCCAACGATCTTATCGACCGGAAATATAGGATCTGCCCCATAAGCTAGAGCAGCAACCGCCTGTGCCCCTCCAATCCTCCAGACCTCGTCAACACCCGCTAATGCCGCTGCAGCTAAAACGGTGACATTATCTCTACCGCCTGGCGTTGGAGCTGTAATCACAAGACGATCAACCCCAGCTACCTTGGCTGGAATAGCATTCATCAAAACAGAGCTGGGATAAGCAGCCGCTCCGCCTGGAACATACAAACCAACCGCTGAAATTGGCGTCCAACGCATTCCCAATGTAACGCCAAGTTCGTCCATGTATTGGAAATCTTTTGGGAATTGGCGTTCGTGAAAGGCATAGATACGCGAAGAAGCAATTTCCAATGCAGAGCGCATTTCTGACGGCAGGCTATTAAGCGCTGCTTTCAATTCCTCATGACCTACACGTAGAGCTTTGGGATCCGTGACCTGAAAACGGTCAAACCGTTCAGTGGCCTCCATGACAGCTGCTATCCCTAGCTGCCTAACATCTGCGATGATTTTGGAAACTGAAGCGTCCACTCTTTTAGAGACACCATCACGCCGCCCTTCTAGAACCTCGCTTAGGCTAGCCTCAAAATTTGCCTCTGATGCGTCAAGCCACCTGGGCATCGAGAGCACTCCGGAACCGCTCAATCCAGTTTCTAATTAAAATGGAGCGGGTTTTCATCTGCGTTCGATTAACTATCAATAGCGAAGAGATATCGGCGATGTGCTCTATTTCAACCAAGCCGTTCGCTTTCAGCGTAGAGCCCGTGGACACAAGATCAACAATACGAGAACAAAGTCCTAAAACAGGGGCTAATTCCATAGCACCATTTAATTTTATGCATTCCGCTTGAACGCCACGAGCCGCGAAATGCTTAGCCGTTATGTTGGGATACTTTGTTGCTATGCGGACATGACTCCAACGCCTTGGATCATCCTCTGGAGCCATTGTTGCTGGCTCCGCAACGGCAAGTCGGCAGTATCCAATGCCAAGATCAAGCGGAGCATATACCTCTGGATCGTCAAACTCCATTACTACATCTCGGCCTGCTATACCGATGTCAGCTCCGCCAAACGCCACAAAGCTAGCTACATCAAAGCTTCGTACTCGCACTATCTCCAAACCAGGAACATTAGTCGAAAAACGAAGCTTTCGTGTCTCCGGATCCTCAAAAGCTGCCTCCGGATAAACATCAGCAGCCTCAAGAATAGGCTTTAGCTCTTTCAGAATACGGCCTTTTGGCAACGCAAGCCGAATTGGCTCGGCCGGTGAAAGGCGAACGACGTTCATAGCTCTACGATCCAACTTTTTTATGCAGTGAGGGTTCTACGCGCCTACAGACTCTTGGTCTACCATGAAAGCACTATCAATGCGGCAAAACAAAATGCCCAGGAGAGACTTCATCCATCTTTGCCAGTGTAGGTTCATAGCCAACAGGTTTAACCGGACTGGGTATTTCATCAGCGTTCAGAGCGCGATTTAAGTTACGTTCCCGCGGATCAGCAACAGGAACAGCAGCTAGTAATTTCTTTGTGTAAGGATGAGTTGGATTTTCAAAAACAGCCTGACGGGACCCAAGCTCAACAATCTGCCCAAGATACATGACGGCAACGCGATGACTGATTCTTTCAACGACCGCCATATCATGAGAGATAAATAGAAAGGCGATATCGAACTCTTCTTGCAATTCCATCATTAAGTTGATGACCTGCGCTTTAATAGTGACATCGAGCGCTGACACAGCCTCGTCAGCCACAATCATTTTTGGATTGAGACCAAGCGCTCTGGCTATGCAAATACGCTGCCGCTGTCCCCCAGAAAATTCATGAGGAAAACGCTGAGCATACTCAGGCGGCAATCCCACTCTTTGCAACAATGATGCAACTCTATCTTTCAGCTCAGAACCTGAAGCAATTCCATGCACCTTCATTGGCTCTGCAATAGCAGCACCGGCAGTTAACCGGGGATTTAGGCTTGCAAAGGGGTCTTGGAAAATCATTTGCAATTGCGGGCGAATGGCCCGCATTTGGGTCGGTGAAAAATCGGTTATATCTTGGCCTTCAAAGATAACCCGCCCTCGTGTGGGCTCAACAAGCTTAAGCAATGAACGACCAGTAGTTGATTTCCCGCACCCTGACTCTCCAACAAGAGACAGTGTTTCCTTCGGGTACACGTGAAAGTTTACACCTTCGACAGCATGTACGCGACCGCTTACTTTCCCAAACATTCCGGATTTGATGTCAAATCGCGTCGTGAGATCTTTCGCCTCAATGATCGGCTGTGAAGAGGTAGAGGTGTCTAACATCTATTTATATCCGATTAATTCAAGCCGCGTCGCCAGCAATGACGACATCTGGGAATGGCTCGGGCTTTGATTTGCCTTGCATGGATCCTAATTTCGGAACGGCATTTAAAAGAGCCTTCGTATATGGGTGCTCTGGAGCATGGAATATTTGATCGACAGATCCTTCCTCCACCTTGTGCCCCTTATACATAACGAGAACACGATCTGCCATCTCAGCAACTACACCCATGTCGTGGGTGATAAACATCACTGCCATTCCAATCTCCTTCTGGAGATGACGGATAAGATCTAAAATCTGTGCTTGAATAGTGACATCGAGAGCGGTCGTAGGTTCATCAGCAATTAATAAATCAGGGCGACATGACAACGCCATTGCAATCATAACGCGCTGCCGCATCCCTCCGGATAAATGGTGAGGATATTGCTCCAATTGTTTAGCTGGCTCAGGAATGCGAACAAGTTGTAACATTTCAAGCGCAGTCTCTCGCGCTTCTTCCTCCGACTTTTGCTGGTGAAGCATTATGGTTTCCATAATCTGATTTCCAACCGTGTAGACCGGATTTAAGCTGGTCATCGGTTCCTGAAAAATCATGGAAATGTTATTGCCGCGGATGGAACGCATAACATCCTGGTCTGCACCAACCAGATCAACAATTTCACCATCAGGTCGGCGAAGACGTGCCTCTCCGTCCACTATTCGTCCGCCAGCATAGTCGTTCAGACGCATCAGACCCATGGCAGTCACTGATTTACCCGACCCTGATTCTCCGACGACAGCCAAAGTCTCACCACGGTCGATATGAAAGCTAACCCCATCAACAGCCTTAACTGTTATTTCTTCAAGCGGGAAATGGATCTTCAGATCGACTGCTTCCACAATTCGGTTTGCGTCCATAGAATGCCCTATCATGTTTCTGGAAGCGTTGAAAATTTCAGCAAAATTAACGCCTTTATTCCTAACTGTATGCCTTTAAAAGACCCGAAAATCAATGTTTAAACGTGATCAAGCTCGACAAGATTTGTTCTCTAAAAATGAACACTCAGAGCTGACACAAACTGACTACAATCCAGCAACATCATTAACGACAAAGAATCTGTTAGATCTTTTCAATTCAAATTATCCGTTCAATAGAGCCTCAAGCTCTCTCCACTCACGAATACTTAGGCCACTACCCTCTCTCTCCACACTTTCACCACGAAGCCGACGACGAACAACTTCCAAAGCTTGCTTAGAAAGTTCTGTACCGTGGAGACGATAATCTTCAAAGGCTTTCGAAGCTAATGGCACCCACTTCTCAGCAATATCTCTAATAATATCTGCGTAGACACGAATTTCATATTGTGCGTGAGAGTCCGCTCTTAACGCCATGAAATGAAACAAATTATGTAAATCTGTTTTCCAATACCACTGAGTGTAGGTCGAAAGGGGTAATCCAATTCTCGCCAGTTCTCTAGCAAGAGCTGGTCGGTCCGCATCTAACGGGGCCCCCTCTCCATCTGCATTGATAAGATACTCGTATGAATTAAACGCTTGTGCTGCGTCCCTGCGCATTAATTCTAAAATAGTTACGGCATCTTCCCGGCTGATGGCTTCTCCCCGCCCCTGATTATTCGTTGAAGATTGAACGGCTAACTGGTCTTCGGCAGGGACGTAAAACTCTTTATCAAGTATGGAATAACGCGCGGAATACTCGTTAACATTAGCCGTACGATGCCTAATCCATTGCCGCGCAATAAACATAGGTAACTTAACGTGAAGTTTTATTTCGCACATCTCAAAGGGCGAAGTGTGTCGATGGCGCATCAAATACCGAATAAGGCCTTCGTCTTGGGAGGCCTGACGGGTGCCTTTACCATAAGAAACTCTAGCAGCCTGAACGATTGCCGCATCATCTCCCATATAATCGATGACGCGAATGAAGCCATGATCAAGAACAGGCAAAGGCTCGTACAAGATTTTCTCAAGAGCTGGGACGGTGGCCCGTTTCGTCGTTGCACTCATACCCTGAGCTGCTGACAGATCTGCTCTGTCCTCTGCACTAATTTCTGCCATAGCAAATATTAACTCCACTAATATACGAATCTTACCAGATCAGTGCACTTTTAACATGAGACGACTGTGCGTATATTCCTTGGTGTCGGGTTTATCCCGACTATGGCGATAAACGCTGCGTGGAATAAGCGTTACGGACCCGGGGGCAGTACCCGGCGCCTCCACCAAAATTGAGCTTTGGGCCATTGTCAACAAAGCTCAAACGGGGGCGAACCAGGCTCGACGTGCGCGGTAAAGACGTAGTTTTTGCTCGGTGCGATGCCGCCGTTATCGGCTCAAAAACCTAGGTGCGAATGACAATGAAGTCGCACTCGCTGCGTAATCTACCGTAAGGTAAATTAAGCAAGCGCGGTTTGGGGGGTTACCGGGCAACAGAAAATCCCCCGCCCTTTTTTTGATCGCGTTACGTCGTGTGCGCGATAACGGTGTCAACGCAGCAGGAATGTTCATGTCCGCATCAGAGATTAATTATGGTGAGCTAATGCAAGTAGCGCTGAAAGGCGTTATGCGTTCAGCGTTAAATATTGCGGCAACCGATGGTCTTCCAGATAGGCACCATTTTTACATTACATTTCGAACAGAACACCCAGGGGTAGTGATAGCAGACCACCTAAAGGCTCAATATGCTGACGAAATGACAATCGTGCTCCAGCATCAGTTTGATGCCTTAGAAATTGACGAAGAAGGTTTTAGCGTCACACTCCGCTTTAACAGGCGCCCTGAACGCTTAGAAATAGCGTTTGATGCGGTTACGGCTTTTGTTGACCCTGCTGTGAATTTTGCACTTCACTTTCAATCGCAGGAAGAAACAGAACCAGAGAATGCTACTGCTACTACTAAGCAGCAGCAGGACAAAAGTGAAACTGACCCAGATTCCCAAGAAACTGGTGAAGCCGCAGAAAAAGGCACCGTCATCTCTCTCGATGCTTTTCGCAACAAAAAATAACTCTCTTATTTTTGATTTTACCTAGGGGATAAGCTGATGGCCGATTTCGAGTATCGTCCGATGTTCGATGCGCCGCATGAAGACACGGTATTTCGCAAGCTTACAGGCAATTTCGTGCGGGTAGAGACCTTCAACGGTAAAGAAATAGTTGTCATTGAGCCTGAGGCTCTGACGCTTCTAGCTAAACAGGCATTTCACGACATTTCACACCTACTGCGTCCAGCCCATCTAAAGCAACTGGCTTCAATATTAGAAGACCCCGAGGCTTCTGCTAATGATAGGTTTGTAGCTGTAGATCTTCTCAAAAACGCCAATATTTCTGCTGGTGGTGTGCTCCCAATGTGTCAAGATACTGGCACAGCCATTGTAATGGGAAAGAAGGGTCAGCAGGTCTGGACAGGAAGTAGTGATGAAGAGGCCCTGTCCC
This sequence comes from Alphaproteobacteria bacterium, assembly GCA_030833925.1. Taxonomy (GTDB): domain Bacteria; phylum Pseudomonadota; class Alphaproteobacteria; order Bin95; family Bin95; genus VMCJ01. The sequence continues at coordinate 5,046 of JAURGE010000058.1, read as the reverse complement.
GCGGCGTCTTCAAAACCTATGAAGAAGATAATCTTCGGTATAGCCAGCTCTCTCCAATCAGCATGTTCGAAGAAAAGAACACTGGCACAAACTTACCTGTGCAGTTCGATCTCTATGCAACAGAGGGTGAAGCATACGAATTCCTTTTCATCGCCAAAGGTGGTGGCTCCGCGAACAAAACATTTCTCTATCAAGCTACCCCGGCGACACTGAATGCCGACAGTTTAGTAAAGTTCGTAGATGAGAAAATAAGGACCCTTGGGACAGCTGCTTGCCCCCCATATCACTTGGCGATTGTAATTGGCGGGACTTCTGCGGAAGTGAATCTCAAGACCGTAAAACTCGCGTCTACGAAATACTATGACCATTTACCGACCAAGGGTGGTTCGCATGGTCAAGCAATTCGTGACATTGAAATGGAAAAAACCATCCTTGAATTGACTCAAAAAATGGGTATTGGGGCCCAATTCGGTGGGAAATACTTCTGCCACGACGTAAGAGTCATTCGTCTGCCGCGACATGGCGCATCTCTCCCCATTGGAATAGGCGTATCTTGCTCAGCGGACAGACAAGCACTTGGTAAAATCACCAAAGACGGCGTTTTTCTGGAAGCCTTAGAGACAAACCCTGCTCAATACCTGCCGGATGTCGATCAAGAAGAATTAGGCGGAAAAGTCGTCAATATTGATCTCAACCGACCAATGGAAGAAATCCTCAATACGCTATCGCAATATCCAATCAAGACCCGTCTAAAGCTATCAGGGCCTATAATCGTCGCAAGAGACTTAGCTCATGCTAAAATCAAAGGGCGTCTGGATTCCGGCGAGAAGATGCCGGATTATTTTCGCAATCATCCAATTTATTATGCTGGTCCAGCCAAAACCCCTGATGGGATGGCGTCGGGTTCATTTGGTCCGACCACAGCAGGTCGAATGGACTCGTATGTGGATCAGTTTCAAGCCGCTGGCGGTAGTCTTGTTATGTTAGCCAAAGGCAATCGATCAAAACAGGTAATTGATGCATGCAAAAAGCATGGAGGTTTTTATCTAGGTTCGATTGGTGGCAGTGCCGCTCGTCTAGCAGAGCAGCACATTAAAAAAGTTGAAGTACTAGAGTACCCAGAGCTAGGCATGGAGGCTATTTGGCGCATCGAAGTCAAAGATTTTCCTGCCTTTATTGTCACGGATAACAAAGGTAATGACTTTTTCACAACCAGTTAAAAATGATCAAAACCGGCCCAGAGCGCGCGCCTACGCTCATTCTTGCGCATGGTGCAGGCGCCGGAAGCCACTCCCCATTTCTAGAAACAATTTCAAAAAAGTTGGCTGAGCGAGATATTGCTTGTATCCGTTTTGAATTTCCATACATGCAAAAAACGCAATCTGATGGAAAAAAACGGCCTCCAGATCGCATACCGAAGTTGGAAACAAGCTTCCGAAATGTCTTTACACAGACTGAAGATGTTCCCCTGTTCATTGGAGGAAAGTCGTTGGGAGGCCGCGTTGCTTCGCATCTCGCTGATGAACTCAATGCTGCTGGGCTTATATGCCTTGGCTACCCCTTTCATCCTCTAGCTAAACCAGAGCGGACCCGGGTAGCCCATTTAAAATTCCTCCAAACGCCTACACTAATAGTTCAAGGCGAGCGTGATCGCTTTGGATCTAAGACAGAAATAAAAAATTATCCTTTGTCTGAAAAAATTAGAATTGTCTGGTCTCCGGATGGTGATCATGACCTCAAGCCTCGCAAAGCAAGTGGGCGTACGCACTCTCAAAACTTAGAAGATTGCGCAGATGAGATAGCTCTTTTTATTAACAGCCGTTGCCAAGTCATTTCTTCATAGAGGCTAAAAATGAGCCCAACTACTATTCGTCGTCACTCTGTCACTCTCCAAGGACACAGAACATCGATCAGCTTAGAAAATGCATTCTGGGATAGATTAAGATTAATCGCATTGAGGCGTGGTATCTCAATAAATCTCTTAATTACCGAAATAGACAAAACAAGAGACGGTAATCTATCTAGCGCTCTTCGAGTTCTTGCTCTTGAGGACGCTATTCAAGAATCTGGGAAAAGTATGGGCCTTACTTGAGACAGCGCAGTCAGTGCAGGAGGAAAACCTCCATAGGGTGCAGTCTGCATTATTGCCTCAACAACTTGTTCCCTAGTTAGTCCTTGACCAAGCGCTGACTGGGCAAATTTGGTTAAAGTTGGGGTAAGCCTTAGAGCCGTGAATGCTGCAACACCGACCAACATACGCTGCCGCCAAGTTAAGCCTGGTCGTGACCAAATTACCCCATATCCATAACGAATAGCCACATCATATAGAGCCGAAGTAGCGGGATCTTCTGGTGCTGCGTACCCCTCTCCTGAACGCTCACCATGCAACTGGTTCATGATACGGCGGCCTTCAGTCAAGAGATCATCTCGTGTCCAATTTGACTGCTCAACTTCAATAGCTTCCGCTTGAGGTTGCAAAAGTCCTTTTTTTTCGAAGACCTTTGCTGCTGTTTCAAGTCCAGTAATTGCAAGCGGCAACCCACCGTAAAGTGCACACTGGATTATGATTTCCTGGACCGCACGAGGATTTATCCCGATTTCCAGAGCAGCCTCTATGTGAACAGCAAGTGCTTCTCTCCGATCTAAGGCAGCTAGCGTCGCCAGGACAGGGAAAAACCTATCTTCGGGTGTTAAAGTCGACCTGGACCAGATACTTGCAAAACCAGCCTCGGCCGCGAATTCGGCAATACCTGGAGAGCCTGTTGGCAAATTTAAGCCAAGCCTCGTTGCCAAAGCCTCTCCTTGACTTGCGAAATTCTTGCGCGACTCAGACATAGTCTATTCTCCCCTGCACGTATCATAAAATTAGCATCACCCATCAAAGTCAGATGGACAAGCACGCATCCAGTTGCGAATTATGTCATGCATATGCTCTGGTTTTGTTGAAGGTTTAGACGCTGGGGGTAAAGGTAATGGAAGCTGAATATATTGTTGTTGGTGCTGGGTCTGCCGGCTGTGTGGTAGCCATGCGTCTCGTCGAAGCGGGCAAACGCGTTGTGCTGTTAGAAGCTGGACCCAAGGATATCAATCCGTGGATCCACATTCCTGCCGGCATTTTAAAACTTCTCTATCACCCAAAGCTAAACTGGAATTATCACTCCGAGGGGGAAGAAGGCACTGCTGGGCGACAAATCCACTGGCCGCGGGGAAAAACCCTCGGCGGATCCTCTTCTATCAACGGAATGCTGTATATCCGTGGGCATCAAGCCGACTATGACAACTGGGCTCAATCAGGTTGTCGTGGTTGGTCTTACGATGATGTATTGCCTTATTTTCGAAAGTCCGAAAGCTATGTATCTGGCAGCGGAGAAACCAGAGGCAATGATGGTCCTCTGCAAGTTGAAGATTATCGCACAATATTGCCTTTAACCCACCGTTTCGTAGAAGCGGCTCAACAAGCAGGTCATCCGTTTGCCGAGGACTTAAACGGCTATGAACGCATAGGCGTTGGTTACTCCCAAATGTCCCGAATTGGGCGCCGGCGGGGCTCAACGGCCCAGACTTATCTGGCAAAGGTTAAAAATCGAGAAAATATCGAAGTCATCACTAATGCGCTTGCGACCAGGCTCCTCTTTGAGGGTAAAAAATGTGTCGGGGTCGCATTCTCGCAATCTGGCAAGCCAACTGAAATAAAGGCAACCGCTGAAGTTATTCTTGCCGGTGGATCGGTAAACTCTCCCCACCTTTTGCAAATTTCCGGTGTTGGTCCTGCTGAACACCTAAAATCAATCGGTATTGAACCTCTGCATGACCTGCCAGGAGTAGGCCAAAACCTTTCCGATCACTACATCGCACGTGTTTCACACCGAGCTAAAAATGCGGTTTCTATTAATCAATTATCTCGCGGCATCCGCCTGATGCGAGAAGGTATTCGGTTTTTCGTTGAAGGACGGGGAGCCCTGACTTTTGGTGTTTCATCAGCCCAAGTTTTCACTCACAGCCGCCAAGGTTTGAGCAGCCCAGACATCCAGCTCCTATTCTCTCCAGCAAGTTATGATCCACAAAAATTTGGCGCATTGGAGAAAGAGCCCGGGATGACAATTGCTTGCTCTATAGCTCGCCCAGAGAGCAGAGGAACAATCATGGCACAATCCTCTAACCCGCATGAACCTCCATTGATCCGTCCCAATTACATGTCTGCTGAGAACGACGTTCGTGTTGTCGTTGAAGGTGTCCGCCAAGCACGGAAGATCTTCTCGCAACCTGCCTTCCAGGCCCACTCTGTTGCTGAGACCTTGCCTGGTAGCCACATACAAAGTGATGACGAGATTGCTGAATTTGCGCGGCAAACAGGAAACACAATTTACCACCCAGTTGGGGTTTGTAAGATGGGTCCTGCCGACGATCCCATGACGGTGGTCGATCCGCGCCTAAAAGTTCGAGGCCTCGATGGTCTTCGGGTTATTGACGCGTCGGTAATGCCTGCTGTTACAACAGCAAATACTAACTCCACTGCTATTATGATCGGTGAAAAAGGTGCTGCTATGTTATTAGAAGACGCTATAGCTTAAAAAATTGTATGGAAAACGGAGACATATAATGCCTAAGTTACATCTTATTAGCTCATATACTTGACCCTGGGTTCAAAGGGCCGTGATTGCCCTTCGCACTAAGGACATAGAATTCGAAACCACATACATCGATCTCCGCAATAAGCCGGATTGGTTCTTGAAGATCTCACCCCACGGGAAAGTACCAGTACTATTGGTCGATGAACTACCGCTTTTTGAGTCAAATGCTATTGCAGAATATCTTGATGAAACTGTAGAGCCTCGTCTTCATCCCAGCGATCCTCTAACTCGAGCGCGTCATCGCGCATGGACCGACTTTGTTTCCGACTTCGCTGCCAGTCTATCGAGCGTTTACTATGCTAAGACCAAAGCCGACTCAGAGGCTGCACACGAAAATGCTCAAAAAAGACTAAATCGTGTGGAATATGCGCTCTCTACAGATAAGAGCGAAGGCCCCTTTTTCGGCGGAAATAAA
>JAURGE010000057.1 GCA_030833925.1 Alphaproteobacteria bacterium | reverse complement strand
CAGCGAAATTCATCGGCTACTTAAAGAAAAGCCCGTGGCACTTGGTCTTACGGTTCCCCAAATGCCCATCGGAAGCCCGGGCATGGACGGCTCAGAGTACGGAGGGCAGAAAGACAAATACGACGTCTTACTAGTTACCCGTAGCCTAACGGTAAAGCGCTTCGCAAGCTACCACGGCACCGAGCGACTCGAGAGCTTTTCGGTTTAGTGGAAGAGGTCTTTACTGCCCGATGGCATTAAAACTAAAAATTCCTGGGTAGCCAAACAAACCAGCAGCTCCCCCCGTATGAAGAAAAATAATATTCTCTGACTTTTTGAAAAAGCCTTTTCGAATTAGGTCGATGAGGCCAGCCATTCCCTTGCCCGAATAAACGGGGTCTAACACAATTCCCTCGTACTCTGCTACGAGTGTCAAAGCTTCAACCATTGACTCCGTGGGCAGCCCGTAGCCCGCACCCACGTAGTCACAGTTCGCAACCACATCCTCAGGCTGAATAACCCCCGGATGACCCAACAGCTCTGCGGTTCGCACAGCAAGCTGAAAAACATTTGCCTCCTGCTGTTGCTTGGGCGCTCGAACGCCAATACCCAACACAGGGATGCTACTGCGCAATAGCTTGAATCCTGCCACCAGACCCGCCTGGGTACCCGCACTTCCCGTGGCCATAACAAGATGATCAACGGAGAGCCCCTCCTGCGTGCACTGATAGGAGATTTCGAAGGCGGCATTGACATACCCGAGGGCGCCAAGTTCATTGGACCCACCCCCGGGAATAACGTAAGGCCTCTTACCCTGTGACTCTAGCCTTGCTGCCAACTCCAACAGTGCCGCATTCATATCGGTACCACCCGGTCGAACAGACACATTCGCGCCATGCAAGCGGTCTAAAAGCACATTTCCATTCAATCGGTAGCTTTCATCCTTAAAGCCAGTGCGATCTTCTAGCAAGATCTCGCAGCCAAGACCCAAACGCGCAGCCGCAGCAGCGGTCTGACGCGCATGATTTGACTGCGTTGCTCCTTGAGTAAGCACGAGATCTGCTTTTTGGCCCAAGGCTTCGGCCATTAAAAACTCTAACTTTCTTGTCTTGTTGCCGCCCGATGACAGGCCAGTGCAGTCATCGCGCTTGATCCACAACTGCGGGCCGCCAAGCAAAGCGCTAAGACGAGGCATAGGCTCAAGGGGGGTCGGAAAATGACCAAGTTTAAGTCGGGGAAATTGAGTGAGATCCATAGTTATCGCAGGTTGGTAGGGCATAAAGAGGAACAGCAACAACCCCATTCAATGCAAATTCACTCAATTAATCAAATGCAAAAATTACCGGATACAATGCAATTAATGCATCATCACCCGGCAGGCGGCTTATGGAACTCAAGTGGCTTGAAGATTTTCTAGCCTTATTACAGACTCGCAACTTCACATCCGCCGCACAGCTTCGCAACATCTCTCAGCCGGCCTTCTCTCGACGAATACAGTCATTGGAGGCCTGGATGGGAACAGACCTTTTAGATCGCACGAAGAAACAAGTGAAGCCCTCCGATGCAGCGCTCCAATATCGCGAAGAGCTTCAACAAGTTGTTTCCAAGCTCTATCAACTAAGGTCGAAGATTCAATCGAGCCAACTGAATCAGGTAAGTTTCACCGTTGCTGCACAACACAGTTTGCTTGCCGCCCCTTCTCTTCCAACGGTTTTAAGAGAGCTTGCAGCCCACATACAGAATTTAGAACTAAGCGTTCGCTCAGACGATTCCGAGGGATGCCATTCTCTTCTTAGCCGAGGCGAGGCCGATTTAATTTTCCTCTACGAGCACTCGCAGGACGTTGATCTTGCGCCGAGTTCAGCTTTGAAGTCCTTTGAAGTGGGATACGACAGGCTTATTTTTGTCTGCTCCAGAGATCTCCACCGTGCTTTACGAAAACAACCTGCTTCACCCATTTACCCCTTGCTTGTCTACCCAGAATCGAGTTTCTTAGGCCGCGTCATCCGAAAAAGAGAGTTGGGTACTCTGTCATCGAAGTACGGAACACAGATTCGATGCGAAAGCGCCTTTGCCCCTGCTCTTAAAGAAATGACACTCGCTGGAACGGGTATGGCCTGGCTACCCGAAAGCTTAGTGATTAATGAACTTGGATCGGGAGAGTTAATTAACCTTAGCAGGCTCAGTCGACCCATCGCTCTTAAGATCATGGGCTATCAACTCACCTCACCTGGCAACAGACTTCGTGAAGATGTGGTTGCTTTTTTTGAAAAGAGATCATCAAAGTGAACGATGAAATTGTCTGTCTTCAGGCGCAGTCTATTCTTACGATGAATAAGAGGAAGCCGCTAGCAACGCATATCGCGCTTCGAAACGACAAAATAGTGGCCGTTGGTAACGAGGCAGACTGCCGGAAGGCAGGGGCCACTCGATTAATTGATGCCTTTCACCAAGGTTTTATTCTCCCCGGATTCGTTGAAGGACACTCTCATGCAATGGAAGGAACAATCTGGGAGTTTGTTTACTGTGGCTTTGACACCCGAACCAACCCCCAAGGTCAAAAGATCAAGGGAGCGGTCACTCTGCACGAGGTTTTGGAGAGACTTAAAGATAAACTTCGTACGACTCCGGTAGAAAAGTTAACTGATGGTGTTGCGGGATGGGGGTTTGATGCACTTGTGCTTGGTAACAACGCCCTTACTCGACGAGAGCTTGACAATGTGTCAAGCGAGGTGCCGGTAGGCGTTATTCATCAAAGCCTACACATCGTCACGGCAAACTCAGCTCTACTTAGACAAATTGACATCCTTAGGCCGAATATTTCTCACCCGGGTATTCCACTGGGTGTAGATGGGCTTCCAACTGGAGAACTTCGTGGACCTGACCTTTTATCTGCGGCATGTGGGTTCATAGGCCTACCCCAAGAACTTTTAAGTTGTGATCAACAAGGTCTCATTAACTTCAATGCGCTTTGTCGCTCAAAGGGCGTAACAACCGCAACAGATCTTGCAAATCCACTAACGGACAAAACAGTGGAGATGATGTTGCGACAAGCAGATACGCCCGACTTTAGCATCACACTTGTATCACTACTTCGATCTCAAGGGCTTTCTGGGGAAGCCATGGTCAAGCGTGCTGCTGAACTCAAAGCAAGGTCATCAGAGAAAATTCGATTCGGAAAGATAAAGCTCGTTGTAGACGGATCTATTCAAGGGTTCACTGCCCGAATCAGGTCTCCCGGGTATTTCAATGGCGCGCCGAATGGCTTGTGGTATGTCGACAAGAACCTATTACTTCAGGTTCTTTCTGAATCAATTCGACAAGGTATTCAGGTTCACATACATACGAACGGCGACGAAGCAACTGAACTTGTAGTCAACTCCATTGAACATACAATCACAACCCATCCAAACTGCCGTCATCGATTTGTTATTCAGCACTGTCAGATGGCTGATGCTGCACTTCTAGGCCGAATGTCTAGGCTTGGTATCTCCGCCAATTTTTTTGCGAACCATCTGTATTTTTGGGGTGATCAGCATTGGAAATACACGGTTGGGCCAGAGCGTGCTGCTCGTATGAATCCCTGTAGATCTGCTGCAGAACTTGGCATCGACTTCTCAATTCACTCCGATGCGCCAGTAACACCCCTTGACCCCCTTTTTACGGCCTGGTGCTCCGTGGAACGCACTACGCGCTCAGGGCGCGTAATCGGCGAACAAGAGAGGCTCACAAGAGAACAGGCCTTGCATGCAATTACCCTCGGTGCTGCTTACACACTGGAAATGGAAAATGAGATTGGCTCACTTGATGTCGGTAAACGAGCGGATCTGGTTGTTCTTAAGGAAAATCCCTTAGACCTTCATAGCGATCTTAGACAAATTCAGGTACTCAAAACAATCCACGCAAGCCAAATTCAATCGATCTTTTGAAGAGGGGTTAATTGGATGCAGGTTCTCTTGGTAACAGGTTTTCTTGGCTCAGGGAAAACGACTTTTATCAATAAGCTCATTCAGCCCCTACGTCGGAACGCGGGCTTGGCAATACTAGTAAACGATTTCGGTAAGGAGTCGGTCTCTGCAGAATATGGGTCATCTGGTGAACTAGAAGTCCGCTATCTGGAGAACGGTTGTGTTTGTTGTGCTATTGGTCCAAGTCTTGTAACCACAATAAAAAACCTCATCAGCTTTGATAAGGCAATCTCGTCGGTCATCATCGAGCTCAACGGCATCGCACTTCCCGATCAAACAAAACAGACCCTTGGCCTGGTGAGAGAAATTGATAGGCAATCAACCTGCTGCGTGGTCAACGCATCTGACTTTCAGAGCTTCTTAACAGACCCGTTCTACAAAGAGCTCTTGACTCAACAAGTGGCACAGTCCGACTTTATTTTTATAAACAGAATGGAAGGCGTGCTTGAAAATGAACTCAATCTTAGGCGTCTTCTAACTGCAATTAAGCCGAACGTCTCTTACCTTGAATCGGCCAAAACGTCGCTGAACTATTTCTTTACACACGGTACCGCACAGGCTCCCTCTAGAGGCCCCCCTACCTCCTTATTCGAAACCGCTTTCGCGGAGCTTAGGGTAAACCTTAGGCATGGAGACTCTCGCTACTTGCACCTAACAGTAGCGTTCCAGTTCTCAGGAACTGAAACCGATCTCGTAAATGAACTCTCGCGGACCACTGAGTCTGACTGTAAGCTTCTTCGGGCAAAGGTTTTGACCGTGGCCGATCCAAAGCAACCACGGATGATTGCCCAATTTGCAGGCCAACGATGGAAAACCCCTAGGACTAAAGAGCAAGGCAGTTCCAACCTCCTTGGGAACACCCCTAAGACCTCTCTTCTTGGTGAAAGTTTGCTGGCGAGCGTCGTTCTGAGCGTAACTAATACGTCCATGCAACATCAAACCAAAGCGAATTTCTTGGAATTTATGAGAGGTAAAGTCCTGAATTTGTGCGAAATCTGAAAGGGAAAGTGCATTGCTACTCCAACTTAGTGCATCATGCACAAATTGCATTAAGAAGGCCTCATTTTGCATTTGACACTAACGCTCGTTAGGCACGAATCTAGTGGGGGAAACCCATCTAACACAGGAGTCAAGAGACCATGAGTACAAAAGAAAACCGAACCGAAACAGCAAGGCTTGATGAACGGCGATCTTTCTTAATCAAAACCGGAATAGCCGGAGGGGTCTATGCCTCTGCAGGACTTCTCCCACTTGGCTCTGTAAGTTATGCAAAGTCGGGAGGAACACTGTCCATGTTGATTCAGCCCGAAGTTCCAACCCTAGCAAGTTACATGAGCACTTCAATGCCGGTTGGGCAGGCTGCCAGCAAGGTTTACGATGGTCTTCTTGAATACAACTTCGATCTAAGTCCACGTCCCTGCCTAGCAGAGAGCTACAGCATTTCAAAGGACGGTAAAACCATCACCTTCAAAATCCGCAAAGGTGTGACTTTCCACGATGGGAAGCCTCTAACGGCCGAGGATGCTCGTTACAGCATCATGGAAGTGCTTGCACAGATTCACCCACGCGGTAAAGGTAACTTTAGCCTCATCAGTTCAGCAGAGGTGCCTGACAGCCACACACTTGTTCTGAAACTGTCATCACCATCACCATCAATGATCATGGCTTTTTCTGGCTATGAATCCCCAATTCTCCCAAAGCATTTGTTTGCAGGAACAGACATTAAAAATCATCCGAATGCGAATGCGCCGATAGGGACGGGTCCATTCAAATTCACGGAGTGGAAGCGAGGGCAGTTTATTCGCTTAGACAAGAACGAGAATTACTGGTCAGCCGGTGAACCTAAGATTGACCGCATTGTCATTAGTACCATCCCTGACTCATCAACGCGCTCTGCGGTTCTTGAAAAAGGGGAAGCCCACATCGCAGGATTCGGGGCGGTGCCATACAACGACGCAGCGCGGCTAGCAAAACTGCCCAGCCTGGAAGTGACTCGGCAAGGTTATGAAATGTTCTCTCCAATCGGAGAACTGGATTTCAATACGAGGGTGAAACCGTTTGACGATAAACGGGTACGGCAGGCAATCTCTTACGCAATCGATCGAAAGTTCATTGCTGAGAATGTCTGGTTTGGCTTTGCTCGCCCGGCTACCGGGCCGATTAGCTCGAACTTCAAGGCCTCAGGGCTCTACACCGATCAAGTAAAGCGTTACGACGTTCCAGATGCTATGCAAAGAGCTGAGAAATTGCTTGATCAAGCTGGTTATCCCAAAAAAGCGGGTGGCCAACGAATGGAGATTACGCTTGACGTGACACCTTATGGCGAGGAGTGGCAACGATTCGGTGAGTACGTTGCACAACGACTGGCAACGCTCGGTATTAAAGCCACAATTAGATACGAAGATGTCGCAACCTGGCTTAAGCGAACCTATACCGACTTCGACTTTCAGGTTACTGCAAACTGGTTGAATACATTTGCTGACCCTGTTCTTGGAGTCCATCGCCTGTATCACTCGGAAGAAATCATTCCTGGGACAGTCTTCAAGAATGCCGCTCGCTGGTCATCCCCCCGTACAGATCAACTCATGAATCTTGCGAAAGTAGAACCAGATCCAAAAAAACGGGCTGCCTACTACCACGAGTTCCAAAAGATTCTTACCGAGGAAGTGCCTGTGGCGTGGTGCGTGGAAATTCTATTCCCAACCGTGACATCACGAAAGTTTAAAAAGTCGATTGACTCTGCGGTTGGGCTGGCGGGCAACTTCCGAAGTACGGTGTCTTAATAGCTAGTCGATTCATGGCAATAGAACGGTTGCGATCCTAATGACAGGGCCGCAATCGTTTTGTCCTAGCCATCGCCAGCCTAAGGTTTCTGTCTTGCCTCGAAATCATCTTCCTCTTTGATGCTGAAAAAACGTCTTACATACGTTCTGAAGCGTCTGTTTCATGCCATTCCGGTCGTAGTCGGAATTGCATTACTCAATTTCCTTCTCGTTCATCTTGCACCTGGTAATCCTGCCGATGTTCTCGCCGGGGAGGCTGGCTCGGCCACGCCTGAGTACATGGCAATGTTAAGGGAGCAATTTGGTCTTGACCTGCCCCTCTATGTGCGGCTACTCGAGTACATTGGCAACCTCTTCACGCTCGATCTTGGATTCTCCTGGCGTCACAACATGCCCGTATTTGATCTTATTGTGGACCGGCTTGGACCTACCCTTTTGCTAATGTTCTCCGCTCTACTGCTATCTGTTGGAGTCGGAATACTGTTGGGCCTACTTGCAGCTACTCAGGTTGGAACATGGAAAGACACGTTAATTACTGTCCTTGGTATTGTTTCTTATGCAACACCTTTGTTTTGGGTCGGGTTGATGTTCATTCTCGTGTTCTCACTCAAGCTTGACTGGCTTCCAGCGACGGGTATGGAAAATATCATCATGTTCTACGAGGGGTGGGATAGAGTGAAAGACATCGCTCTTCACCTCATCCTTCCAGCAGCAACGCTTTCTCTGTTCTACCTAGCCCTTTACACGAGATTGATGCGCGCCTCAATTTTGGAGCAATTTGGCTCCGACTATGTGGTTACGGCCCGTGCAAAGGGTGTTTCCGAGAATGGAATTATGTTCAAGCATGTCCTGCGTAATGCGTTATTGCCTGTTGTAACAATGGCGGGTTTCCAAGTTGGAGCTATGCTTGGTGGCTCGGTGGTAGTGGAAGCTGTTTTCGGCTGGCCTGGCCTAGGACAGTTAGCTTTTCAGACTTTATTCGCAAGAGACTACAACCTGCTTCTTGGAATCTTCTTTTTATCGTCGGTACTCGTCGTTTTGATTAACCTAGGTGTCGATTTAATTTACACCGTCCTAGACCCAAGAATAGAGCTTGGTTAATGTCGGCATCGGCTCCTACAAATTCTCTATCCAGTCCAACGTTTCGAAATCTTTTTTTTCGTAACAAGGGAGCAAGTGTCGGTCTTGTTATTTTCCTAGCCATTGTTTTTCTGGCTGTCACTGCGCCCATATTATTTCCGTTTGATCCTTTCTCAAATGTTGGAGACCCCTTTGAGAAGCCTTTCTCAGCATTCTTGCTTGGCACCGATCAACTCGGACGTGATGTTGCTGCGGGCTTGGCTCATGGAGCCAGTACATCGCTTCTGCTTGCGCTTCTCGCAACTCTAGTTTCTTTATTTGTAGGCACCATGATTGGTTGTCTGTCTGGCTACTACGGTGGATGGGTCGATCAACTCCTCATGCGAATAACCGAGTTTTTTCAGACTATTCCATCTTTTGTATTTGCCATTGTTCTCGTTGCCATCATGCAACCATCCATTGAAAGCATCGTTATTGCTATTGCAGTTGTAACCTGGCCACCTATTGCTCGCCTCGTTCGGGGGGAAATGCTAGCCATCCGTAGAAGAGAGTTTGTTGAGGCTTGTATATGCCTCGGCATGCGAGATGCACAAATAATTTTCAGAGAAATACTGCCTAATATTCTCTCCCCTATCATTGTTACAGGCTCTTTAATGGTTGCAACGGCAATACTTATAGAAAGCGCTCTTGCCTTTTTGGGATTGGGAGACCCAAACATTATGAGCTGGGGCTTCATGATTGGAGCGGGGCGTAGTTTTTTACGTGATGCGTGGTGGCTCTGTGCAATTCCTGGGCTCGCAATTCTACTTACGGTACTTAGCATCAACCTCATTGGCGAAGGCCTAAACGACGCCCTTAACCCACGACTCAGAAAGATGTGACCTGTGGGAAGTTCTTTTCTACTTAGCGTCAACGACCTTTCTGTTCGACTGCCCCAGACAGGGGACCGCGAGTTTGCGGTTCAAAATGTCAGCTTTAACTTAAGCAGAGCTGAGACGCTTTGTGTTGTTGGGGAGTCTGGATCAGGAAAATCAGTGATGGCTAAAGCCCTACTTCGACTTCTTCCAAAGAAGTTGCTTATCGCAAATGGAACAGCCCACTTCGAGAACAAAGACATTCTTGGGCTTCCAGAAAAAGAGATGCAAGCCTTTCGGGGTCGACGTATTGCAATGATCTTTCAAGAGCCTATGAGTGCGCTTAACCCCCTTCACTCTATTGGACGGCAAATTGAAGAAGTGCTTTTAATACACGAGCCTCAGTGGACAAAGCAAATGAGACTCTCGAAAGTACTCGAAATACTCGAGGCTGTGCAGCTTCCAAATCCAGACCTTATTTTTCATAGCTATCCACATCAATTGTCGGGCGGGCAAAGACAAAGAGCCATGATTGCGATGGCCTTAATTCTGCGCCCAGACGTTTTAATTGCCGATGAGCCAACAACTGCGCTAGATGTAACAACCCAAGCAGAGATTCTTAGGCTTATTAAGGAACTTCAGACACAAGAGGGGACCGGGGTTATTTTCATCACGCATGACATTGGGGTGGTGGCAGAGATTGGGGACGCAGCTCTGGTGATGAACAGCGGGAAAGTTGTCGAGCGTGGTTCAGTAAAGCAGGTTTTAACGACCCCCGAAGACAGCTATACGCGAATGCTCATCTCGGCTGTACCTCGCCTCTCCCCAAGGCCGGACAATCCCTCTTTAAGCGCGCAACCAATCAAAATCAGTACAAGTAGCATTAATAAGACGTTTAAGTCGTCATCACTTTTCAAACGGGGTCGCGTCGTTAAGGCCGTCGATGATGTGAGTTTTGATTTGCGATCGGGGGAAACACTTGGCATCGTTGGCGAGTCGGGGTCTGGCAAATCAACACTCGCTCGATGCATAGTGAAGTTAATTAATATTGACTCAGGATCTATTTTTATAGACGACGAAAACATAACAACAAGGTCAAACAAGAGTCTTTTGCCCCTTCGGCGAAAAATGCAGATGGTTTTTCAAGATCCTTACGGCTCTCTGAATCCAAGGCTTACTGTGGTGAAAATGATTGCTCAGGGCCCCATCCTCCATGGTACCTCCGAGAAGGAGGCGATCGAAAAGGCGCTCGAGTTGCTCGAGCTTGTGGGTCTAGGTAGATCCTCTGCCAATCGCTATCCGAATGAGTTTTCCGGGGGGCAGCGCCAACGCATTGGCATTGCGAGAGCACTCGCCCTGAATCCTTCAATACTCGTTGCCGACGAACCTGTATCCGCTCTCGATGTCTCTGTTCAATCCCAGGTCTTGGCTTTGCTGGAAAAGCTTAAAGACACATTCGGTTTGACCATGCTTTTTGTAACCCACGATCTTCGAGTTGCAGCCCAGGTTTGCGACTCCATTCTGGTGATGCAGAAAGGAAGAGTGGTTGAATACGGCCGTACAAAGGATGTTTTTTATTCGCCTCAACATGTCTATACACAGCAGTTGCTCGACGCCATTCCCGGGCGAGGATTCCCGCTCTGGGGTGACAACTAAAACACAGACCCGAAGGTGATGATGATGCGGTTCACAACTAATCAAGACATTAAGTCCCTATCTGCCCGTCTTTCGGAAGAAACCATCACGTCTCGGGAGCTTACCGAAGCCTATCTTCAGCGCATTGATATTTTTAATCCTAAGCTAGGCGCAGTCACCGAACTCAATCAAAAGTCTGCCCTGCTTCAAGCCGAATCAATCGACCTCGCTCGTAAGTCTGGCGTTCCTCTTGGAAGGCTGGCAGGTATCCCTGTGCTTATTAAAGATCTCTATCACGTTGATGGGTATACAACCACTGCCGGATCGCGCCTTGATATCAGCGGGTTATTGCCGCCAGTCGAGGGGCCCTTTGTAAAACAGCTTAGACAGGCCGGCTGTATTTTTTTAGGTAAGACTCGAACCACTGAGTTCGCAATGGGTGGATTCAATTTCGCCCACACCATGCCCTGGAATCCTGCAGATCTGGCCATCAAGCGCATGACAGGTGGCTCAAGTCACGGGTCTGCGGTTGCGATGGCCTCTGATTTATGTGGATTTTCTATAGGTTCGGATACGGGCGGCTCGGTTAGACAGCCTGCCGCGTTTACAGGCGTTGCAGGACTTAAAGTGAGGCGTGACTTCTGGTCGACCAAGGGGGTGTTTCCTCTTAGTTCAACACTCGATAGTCTCGGACTTTTTGCAAAATCTGCGCGCGATCTTCATTTTATTTTTGAAGAGTTAGAATCGCAGCGAACCCAGCTTAAAGAGGATCCAGGGTTTCTTTCCCAACGATCAGTAAGGCTCGCCCTGCCCACTAATCACTTCTTTGACCATTGCACACCTGAAGTTCAAACCGCATTTAATAATTGTGTCAGCGCACTCCAAAGAAATGGCTTTGAGGTTGTACCGATTGAAATACCGGAGGCCGGTGAAATAGACCCAGTTTTCGGCGAGTTAGTGCCTGCAGAGGCTCTTGCCTTCATTGGTCTCGACAGATTTAAAGCTGCACGGGATGTCATTGACCCTATTGTCTGGCAGCGCGCATCTGTGGCGTTTGAGTCCTCTGCAGTCAGCTACCTTCGAACGTTAAGACGTTTTCACGAAATTATCGAGCTTGTTAGGCAGCGGTTGAGACATTTCGATGGATGGATCTCCCCCACCGTTCCCGCAACGGCACCGTTGGCAAGCAGCGTCACATCCGTCGAAGAGGCCGCCATGTTCAATCGTATTAATACAAGCAATGTCAGACCAGGAAATCTCTTCGATCATTGCGGCATTTCAATTCCCATAATTGAGCCGGCTTCCAACCTCCCGGCAGGCTTTCAATTAATGTCTGGAAGCCTCTCGGAGCATGAGCTTCTCAATCTCTCATGCAGGGTTGAAAGGGTGTTCAAGGAAAATCGGCTTAGCTATTCTGTAGAGCCAATCCAGTCGCCCTAATGTTCGCTGGTGCATTATTGCTACAGTGCGTTTTGATCTTAGGCGCCTCATTGCCTGATGGCTAAAGGCCTATCAAACCGACGTGAATTGTTTACGTTGCTCTCTGATTTTTAGCGCTAAGATCGTCAGGCTTAGTGAAAGGGTGATGAGGTTAGCAACAACAACCGGAGCACTCGCAATTAACACCCCATAAACTAGCCACAAAAAAACACCCAGGCTAAAGATAGAATACATGGGCAGGGAAATTGCGCTAAGGTCTCGGCTTCGCAAGCATTGAACAACCTGTGGAACAAAGGCCATGGTTGTGAGAAGCGCAGCAACGCTGCCTAGGAAATCTGCAAGCACCATACAAGTCGTTAAGTCAATGATCAAAGAATCGCTAGCCGGACTGTGCTCCAAAATTCTCATCTAAGCAACTGATTTATATAAATAAATTTATGCAAATGAATAATCCCCTTCCGGGGTTTCTGCCAACTCAGGAAGCGCTCGCGACTCGGCTTGCTGCGGTTCATGTCATGAATTACAGCAAAACAAGAAATCATCTCAATGGGTCGGTTACCTACTTGTCGCCCTATCTCACCCATGGGTTTTTATCCCTTTCTGAGGCTGTCGAGTCCATCCGAAGACATCAGGCGTTCGAACCCGCAGACAAGCTCTTCTCAGAGTTCGCCTGGCGAGCTTTTTTCCATCACGTCTGGAGCCATCTTGGCGATGCTATTTTTCAAAGTATTCGGCCTGGCATTCAAAATGTAGATTACCGACACGAACTTCCGCACGATGTCATCGAGGCACGTACAGGCCTCCCCGTCATCGACAAGACGGTTCAAACGCTTTACTCGACAGGTTATCTGCACAACCACGCGCGTATGTGGCTGGCAAGCTACCTGGTGCATTTAAGGCATATCCACTGGCGGGTGGGGGCCGATTGGCTTTATGGCCACCTTCTCGACGGCGACCTGGCCTCTAACCATCTTTCATGGCAATGGGTTGCCAGCACCTTTAGCGTCAAGCCCTACCTTTTCAACGCCGAGAATGTGGCTCGGTACGCGCCCTTCGACTGGCACTGCCCGAGAAGCCTGCTTGATACAAGCTACGAGAACCTTGAGGCTATGGCCCGAGGCCATAACGAGGAAGCTCGGCAACGGTTTGATACCCGTCACTCCAGAAAGTCCCAAGAATTAGACGTCACTGAAGTGCCCCAGCTTTATGCAACGCCCCTGGCCGAGATGCTTTCTAAAGAAGTTTTGCAGAGCCCAATTGAAATCCAGAACTTTGTTCAGGCTTTGGCGAAGGAGAACATCACTCAGCTTGAGCTCACGCATGCCTGGGCACTTCGCCGCGAGTCGCTCGCCTTGGATCTTCAAGTGGACCGCACGAGAAGACTTGGTTTTATCCACCTACCTGCCCGTGAAGCCTTGCCGTGGTCAGCCAAACGATGGCATTTTGTACTTGAGCGGATG
>JAURGE010000056.1 GCA_030833925.1 Alphaproteobacteria bacterium | reverse complement strand
CACGAACAGGCAAGTGCTGAAGCCGTTCGCGCCGCAATGCCTGGTGTCTACATAACGATTTCAGCTGAGGTGCTTCCACAAATAAAAGAATTTGAGCGGGTCTCAACTACAGCTGTAAACGCTTATGTAGGTCCTGCCGTAGGAAGGTACTTAGCGCAGTTAGAAAAACGCCTTCAGTCTGGAGGCTATACGGGCCCAGTCCTCATCATTCTCTCACATGGTGGCGTGGCTCCGGTAACCGATACAATCCGATTAGCTGCCGGTACTGTTCTTTCCGGCCCGGCAGGTGGCGTTGCTGGCGCCAGACGTTCCGCTGAATTGCTTGGAGTTCCCGACCTTATTCCATTTGATATGGGAGGCACCTCTACCGATATTTCCCTGATTTCAGGAGGCGAAGCCGCACTGTACTCAGATCGTGGGGTTGGCGGCGAACGGGTCGCCTTACCATCGCTAGACATTGTATCGATTGCATCAGGCGGAGGGTCTATAGCACGAGTAGATGCAGGTGGCGTTCTCCATGTTGGGCCGCAAAGCGCAGGCGCCGTACCTGGACCCGCCTGCTATGGCCGAGGCGGCACTCAGCCAACCACAACAGACGCAAGCGTAGTTTTAGGGTTACTGGATGCTGAGAATTTTTTGGGAGGTGCCGCCACCCTCGACATGCCTGCTGCTGAAAAAGCGATAGATGGGCTCGCAGAAGCATTGAATGTCGACCGCATGACTGCAGCTGAAGGCGTCCATAGAGTACTAAACACCACAATGGCAGAGGGCGTTCGCCTAGTTTCTGTTCGAAGAGGCGTCGATCCCCGAAAATTTGCTCTTCTATCCTTCGGTGGTGCCGCAGGAGTGCATATCACCGAAATTGCTCGAGCGCTTGAAGTTAACAGAGTGTTTGCCCCGCGCGTGGCCTCAGTCCTTTCCGCCTGGGGAATGCTCGCAACCGACCTACGGTTCGAGGCTGCGCGCAGCCATATAGGTGATGCCAATGCGCTTGATGCCAGTGGGTTAGCCGAACTCTTCCAACAACTTGAGAGAGAAGCGCGTTTGCGTCTTGAACAAGCTGATTTTAAAGGCGAGGTGATTATCCGACCTTCAGCTGACATGCGATATGGCGAGCAGATTTTTGAAATCGACGTGGCACTGGATGGATTAGATTTTCATAGCCCTAATCTAATGGAAGAGGTTGCACGCAGGTTCCACGCCCGCCATGAAGAATTATTCACTTACAGTCTGCCAGATCAGGAACCGGTTCTCGTCAATGCTCGTGCGGCCGCTATTGGCGTACTGCCAGCCCTTCCACAGGAACCATCTGCACCGTCCTCAGACCCAGCACCGCCAAGGAGCCATCGGAAAGTCTACTTAAGCGGCGCATGGATAGAGACGCCCATTTACGACTTTGACACACTAGCACCTGGTCAAGAAATCAGTGGTCCAGCCATCATTGAGTCTGAGACCACGACAGTTGTGCTTAGAAGTGGTGACCGCGGGGTAACAACACCATTCCGTTGGCTCGATATTGCCGTTGGGAAGGGAAGCTAGACGTGAGTGAAGACCAACTTCCATGGCAGTGGCCAGAAGCTAAATGGCGTCCTATCGTGGAGAAAGTCCGTGCTGGGCGCAGCTTAAAACCAAGTGCTTGGCCCAATGGCGCCCAATGCGCAGTCGCTCTTTCCTTTGATAGTGATCATGAAACTTCCACGCTTCGCTGGGGGGACAATTCACCGGGTTGGCTTTCTGGCAATCAGTATGGAGCACGACGAGGCATTCCGCGGATCCTTGACCTCCTAAAACGCCAAGGTATTCCCGCAAGCTTCTACGTCCCCGCCGTCACAGCGATGATACATCCGGGAGAGCAGCGCAGAATAATCGACGAGGGTCACGAAATTGGGATCCACTCCTGGATCCACGAGATGAATGCGTCTCTTCCACCAGAAGCCGAACGTGATATTCAAATGCGCGCCGCTGACAAATTAGAAGAAATCACAGGCGTTCGTCCCGTCGGCATACGCACCCCCAGTTGGGATTTCAGCCCTGTAACCCTCGCCATAACTAGGGAGATGGGCCTCCTTTATGATTCATCCCTTATGGCTGACGATGACCCCTATGAGCTTGTTGAAGACGGTGAGCCAACAGGTATCGTCGAAATTCCTGTCGAGTGGATAAGGGATGACATGCCTTACTTTGGCATGGATTTTCGGCGTTACTCTCGACCCCACACACCGCCAGGGTCTGCCCTCGACATCTTCAAATCAGAATTTGACATGGCAAGGCGTGAAGGCGGCCTTTTCCAGCTCACCATGCACCCTCACATAATTGGTCACCGCAGTCGTATGGCGATGCTGGACGAGCTAGTCGAGCACATAAAGTCCAGCGGATCTGTGTGGTTTGCCACACATGCTGACATAGCGCGTTATTGCAAAGAGCAAGCTGGTCTATAGCTGCTTCAGTTGGATTGAGGTTTTGGGATTTGGCGGCATATAAAAAACTGCCGCCGCCATCCAAAATGCGAAATATTTTAAGCCGTATCCTGCAGTATGAACTCTGCGCCCTTCTCTGCCACCATAATCACTGGCGCGTTAATGTTGCCAGATGGCATGGTGGGCATCACCGAAGCATCAACGACATAGAGCCCCTCAAGGCCTCTTGCCTTCAGGCGGTCAGAGACAACAGCCATTTTGTCGGTCTCAGGCCCCATCTTACAGGTACCCATGACGTGATAAGTCGTTGCGCCCGTCTGATGTGCGTATTCAAGAATTTCATCATCAGACTGAACTTTTGAACCTGGCGCAAACTCTTCTTTCCTATACTTCGCAAAGGCTGGTTGCTCAAAGACGCGACGCACTTCGCGGAAGCCACCGACGAAAGCAGCCCTATCAATAGGGTCAGCTAGGAAGTTTGGTCTAATGGCAGGATGAGCAGCCGGATCTGGAGACTGTATGTGAATGGATCCTTGGCTTTCTGGTCGGCATTGATAAACACCGATTGTCATTCCTGGCTCTTTGTGAAACTCGCGCGTGATGGCATCAAAGGAGCCATGAGCAAAGAAAAATTGGCAGTCGGGAGTGTCTAGCTCGGGACGGCTTTTGACAAACCCATGTCCTATTCCCGCCGTCCAAGTGAAAATACCACGTCGCGTCAGAAAGTATTTAAGGGCTTCTTTAACAAGGCTAAGACCGCGCGTTTGTTCATTGAGAGTAATCCGTTGATTGGTGCGCCAAGAAACTCGCGCTGCGTAATGGTCGCGATAATTTTCTCCAACCCCCATCAGCTCATGCTGAACCTCGATACCTTGGGCTTTTAAAATTTCGGGTCGGCCAATTCCTGACAACTCCATTAACTGGGGTGATTGCACCGCCCCACAGGCAAGAACGACTGACTTACCAGCCTTTAGCTCGCGCACTTTGCCTCTTTGACGGAAAGCAACACCAGTTACCCGCTTCCCTTCCATGATAAGACGTTCGGCGAAGGCGTCTGTCTCTACTGTTAGGTTTGGACGGGACCGCGCTGGTTCTAAAAAGGCCCTAGCAGTTGACCAACGACGGCCATCCTTTTGCGTTACTTGATAATAACCAAACCCCTCTTGGTCCCTGCCATTGTAGTCTGGGTTGCGGGGATAGCCTGCCTCAACGCCCGCATCAACGAAGGCATCAACCATTTCATGACGCTCATACATATCGGCTACATTGAGCTCACCGGAACCGCCACGAACGTCATCGCCACCACGCTCAAATGACTCGGATTTCTTGAAGTAAGGCAATACGTCTTCGTAGCCCCAACCCTTGTTGCCAAGCTGTGACCACGTATTGAAATCAATTGGATTACCCCGAACATAGAGCATTCCATTTATAGAGGATGAGCCGCCGAGCACCTTGCCACGCGGAATGGTTACGCGCCTGCCTCGTGTGCTCTCTTCAGCTTCAGTTTCAAAATTCCAATTGAGCTTTGGATGGAACAAAAGTTTCTGGAACCCAACTGGAATATGGATCCACATACTTTTGTCTTCGCCGCCGGCCTCCAGCAGCAGAACCTTATTCTTAGGATCAGCGGACAACCTATTAGCTAGTACGCAGCCAGCTGATCCGGCACCAACAACGATGTAGTCAAAGTCGCTCATTTCAAACTCATATAATCAAGAAGATAATTTTTAAGTATGCGCACGATACGCGCCGCTCGCCAACGGGAAAGAAAACCATCAGAATTCTTTGAAAGAATCTAGGGAGGAGATTTTTGATGGCCCAGGAGAACAAAACACCTAATGATGTCGAAGCGCGTATGAAGCCCGTTGATCAGACTTGGCTCGACAGCGGCCTTGAAGACGTACTCGAACCAAACCTCCCTATTATAGATCCACATCATCACCTGTGGGACTTCCGCAACTATCGATACATGCTGGACGAAATCTTGGCCGACACAGGATCAGGTCATAATGTCAGATCGACTGTTTTCATTGAGTGTACGGCAATGTGGCGACCCAAGGGCACGTGCCCGGATCACATGCGCCCAATCGGTGAAACTGAGTACGTAAATGGCATTGCAGCTATGAGTGCCAGCGGCCGATATGGTGAGACACGCGTAGCTGCAGGCATCGTATCTCATGCGGATCTCATGTTGGGCGACGCTGTCGAAGAGGTATTAGCTGCGCACGATTATGCAGGAGGTGGGCGTTTTCGTGGCATCCGTTATTCGGTCTCTCACGACGATGCTCCCGAAATCCATAATTCTCATACAGGCGCACCAAAAGATGCCCTTCAGACGCCTAGCGTGCAGGCTGGCCTCATCAAACTTGGGCAAATGGGCTACACCTTTGAAGCTTGGATGTATCACCCTCAACTAGAAAACCTCTCAATCTGCGCGGATGCAGCACCTAATACAAAAATGGTCCTGAACCACTGCGGTGGACCACTTGGCATTGGCCCATATTCTGGAAAAAGAGAGGAGTTATTCACGACTTGGAAAGCTGGCGTTCAGGAGGCCGCCAAGCGTTCTAACGTCTATGTAAAATTAGGTGGCTTGGGCATGGTCATAAATGGCTTTGATTTCCAAAACCAATCCAAACCTCCATCGTCAGAGGACTTAGCTAAAGCTTGGAAGCCATACATTGAAACACTGATCGAAGCGTTTGGCCCTAACCGCTGTATGTTCGAGTCTAACTTCCCCGTCGACAAGATTTCAGGGAGCTACCGAACCTATTGGAATGCGTTCAAACGCTTAGCGTCTAGGGCAGGGGAAGGCGAGAAGGCAGCACTCTTTCATGATACGGCAAAGAGCTTCTACAATCTTTAAGGATTAGTCGAAGACCTCATTAGGCAAAAAACCCCAGACTGAGCTGCGCGAGACCCAGCCCGACACATCTCCCTTGCGCACCTCACACCAACCTGGTTCACAACGTTTTGCCCTTAGAACAACGCCTTTTTCGACAAAAGCCACTACTCTTGCCTTTGGTTTTGCCTTTGCCAACAGAGGCGCCCTTGCATCTGTCACGTAAAGGGTGCGCGCACCACTAAGAAGGGAACCGAAAAGCCACCCTCTCTCACCATCATATAATTCTACTTCTCGCCATTGCTCTTCTTCATCAACAATCCGCACTGGCATACCGGCTCGCATAAGCCGCCATCGGACTGGATACTGCCCGCCCGGGCCAACACGGAGATTTGCTTCATCCGCTCGAATTGAAACATAGCGAGGAATTGGAAGATTTGTGACTTTGCCAACTAGGGTCTGTTGCGCTGCCACCGGCACAGCAAACATTACTATAAAAGAAATTACTATAAACGCGCGACCTATCATGCGCGCTCGTACTCCTTAGCAGGTCGATTTACTACAGGTGCCAGCGGTGCCGCTTGTCGTGCGCGCTGCTGCTGACTTTCAGGAGGGAAGCCGTACAACGTTGCTCTCTGGCGGATTGGACGGCCAATTCCATAAGCGACAGCTTCCATAGCGTGAGGAGGCATTTCCTCACCGTGCGCTGCACCAGCAGCTCGCGTGATACTCTCATTCATTAACGTTCCGCCGATGTCATTGGCACCAGCATTAAGAGCAGCGGCGACACCCTCTCTTCCAAGCTTCACCCAGCTGGCCTGGATATTTGAGAACCATGGGAATAGCGCCAACCTTGCAACACTATGCATGAGAATGGCTTCGCGGAATGTTGGCCCCATTCTCGCTAACCCTTTCAGGTAGATAGGAGCTTCTTCCGCCACAAATGGAAGGGGCACTAATTCTGAAAACCCACCGCTCTCACTCTGAGCATCTCTCAAACGCATTAAGTGTCGGGCCCAGTGGCGATAACTCTCCATATGACCAAACATAATGGTGGCCGTCGATCGAAGGCCGATATCGTGAGCCGCTCGCATAACAGCAAACCACTCAGCCGTATTTAATTTATCCGGGCAGAGGGTTGCGCGAACCTCATCGTCTAATATCTCTGCTGCTGTACCTGGAAGGGTTCCTAGTCCCGCATCTTTTAGCATCGAGAGAAACTCTCGGACCGGTAGGCCAAGGGTCTCTGCACCCTGCTTTACTTCGAGCGGAGTAAAGGCATGAACATGAATATCGGGCGCAGCAGCTTTTACAGCGCCAAGGATATCGAGATAGGTTTTCCCAGTGTAGGCAGGGTGGATACCTCCCTGCAGACAAACCTCCGTAGCTCCACGTTCCCAAGCTTCTGCCGTGCGTCGACCAATCTCATCAAGGTCTAGAACGTAGGGCTGACCTCGCAAATTTTCAGTGAGCTTTCCCTTCGAGAAAGCGCAGAACTGGCATTTGAAATAGCAAACATTGGTGTAATTGATATTGCGGTTAACGACATACGTGAGAGTGTCGCCTGCAACCTCCTGACGAAGTGCGTCAGCAGCTGCTGCCACCGCGCTAAAAGCATCGCCACGGGCTTCAAAAAGCTCAGCCGCCTCATCTTCTGAAAGCATACGATCGGCGAATGGTTTCTCAAGAATGCGGGCCAAGCGAGATCCAACAATTGGTGCCTTCTTGCTTGCCAACAAGTCCAAGTCCGCCTTTGGCGCGTTAGGAGACTTACCAGTTATGAAGCCATCTGTTCTGGCATACCCTTGCCCGTCCATGGCACGACGAACAGCAGGAGCCAATTTAACATCAATCCAGCGGGCCGCATCGAGCGCATAGGAAGGATATACCGTTAATCTTTCCACCAGCAGCTTACCAGCGGCGGCAGTCTCATCGGCGAGAAGCTGAAGGTGCGGCCACGGGGCTTCTGGATTTACGAAGTCAGGTGTAACTGGCGACACGCCACCCCAATCGTTCACTCCTGCTGCAACCAGACGAGCGAGGCCGCCGGGCGACAGGTTTGGAGGTGCCTGAACACTCATTCGACCGCCTAGGACAAGGCGTGCAACTGCAACAGTCCATGCCAGGTCATCTAGATCTGGCTCGGGCCAGTCGCGCATCTTGGTGTCCGGCTTAGCTCGGAAATTCTGGATAATGACTTCCTGAATATGACCGTACGCCTCATGGACACGGCGTATCTCTAGGAGCGCCTCGATCCGTTCAGCACGTGTTTCACCTATCCCAATCAAGATGCCCGTTGTGAAGGGGACCGCTGCTCGACCGGCCGCTTCCAGCGTCTCGATCCGAGCCATTGGTTTTTTATCGGGGGAGCCATAATGAGGCATCCCTTTCTCCATAAGGCGATCCGACAGGCTCTCAACCATAATTCCCATCGAAGCCGACACTTGTCGGAGAACTCCCAAGTCTTCATCCGTCATTAAACCTGGGTTGAGATGAGGGATTATCCCCGTCTCTTCGAAAACCAGCTTTGCCATTGCCGCTAGATATTCAAGCGTCGTCGCATAACCGAGATCAGCTAACATCTCACGAGCAGCGCGGTAGCGAAGCTCTGGTTTATCACCGAGAGTAAAAAGCGCTTCTTTGCAACCTTGAGCTGCTCCAGCACGAGCAGTTGCAAGAACCTGCTCAGGGGTCATAAAGACCGCCTCACCCTTCTTCGGTGGTTTGGCGAATGTGCAATAGTGACAGACGTCGCGACATAGGTGGGTTAGCGGAATAAATACCTTACGGCTGTAAGAGACTTTCTCCCCCCAGTGGGCATCACGAAGGGCGGCGGCAGCGGCAGTAAGAGGAGTTAGATCCTCTGCGCCTGTTTCCGCGAGAACCATTGCCTCGTCAGCATAGAGCCTCGCCCCACCCGCTGCAGCCGCGATAATTTCGTCTAAAGAATTGTCCATCGACGTCGTCAAATTCCAGAACGAACGGCCGGGAAAACTTCCTCGGCCAAAAGTTGCATTTGATCTAATACCATTGACTGCGGCATTCCCGGAAATTGGACGCCGAAGACAAAGTGATTAACACCAAAATTGCGAACAATGTCTATAATTTGACTTGAAACCTCTTCAGGGGATCCGAAAAGAAAGCGATCCTTTACCAATTCATCGAAAATCAAACCAAGGTTATCGTCACCTTTTGGCATAACCTTATCCTGGCCCCACTCATGATAAGCATCATACTTGGCTTTCAGGAATGGTTCAGCCATTCGCATTGCTTCTTCTCGGCTTCGTGCAACAACAACCTCACGCATCATCGGAAAGTCATCAGGGAGGTCTGTCTTGCCGGCTTCTTCTAAGGCCTTTTTGTAGACATCCATCTGTCGAGCGATGGTATCGATGCGATTGTGAGGATTAACAAACCAAGCATCAGCAACACGAGCAGCGCGAATAATTGCACGGTCCGCATTTGCGCCTACCCAAATGGGCGGCATCGGCTTTTGCAGAGGTTTTACGGGGCAGCTAGCCTCAATCAAATTGAAATGGCTACCTTCCATAGTAACCTTTTCCTCAGTCCAAAGGCGCTTAACTGCTTCAAGGTTTTCTTCTAAGCGCTTTCCAGCGCCCTTCATGGTCGTGCCAAATGCTTGGAACTCAACTTCTCGATAACCAACGCCAACACCGAAGATCAGTTTGCCACCGGACATGACATCTATATTTGCAAAGGTCTCTGCTACGTCGAGCGGCTTGTGCAATGGCAAAAGAATAATTCCCGCGCAGAGCCTAAGGTTGGGCGCCTCAGCCATAATTCGGGAAAGAAATGGCACTTGTTGAAAATCAAGCAAAGGATAAGCGGAATAATGGCTGCCCTTCATGAGGGTGTCGAAGCCAAGCCTGTCTGCTAATCGAGCCTGCTCACAGGCTTCCATGAAGCGGGCGTGCATATCGTCCCCGAGGGGGTTCTGACCACGATTAAAAAGGCTAAAACGAATTTCGGACATAGAATAAGCACTCCCAGAGACTGATATTTCTATGATTGCAGAGGTGCCAGGCGTGCTGCAATCCCAGCTGACCGCGCATAGTTGATGGCCTTACTTTCCCGTCCCGCTTCCAGTGCATGCACAAGATCTTCCGGTGTATCCACATCGATAGCAATGCCCAGTAAATCATCGAAAATATTTGGATCTACGCCAGCTGCAGCGGCTTCAGCCAAATGAGGTTCAAAGCTGACATGACCAAAGTGCAGTGGGATCAGATCACATGGTGTGAGCACCAGGCAGTTAGATCCTCTGCGAGCATAGTCTGGACCAATGGACATCGCTGGCCGCGTTTTGGGGTGCCGCGCCACTACGAGGTCAATCTCAGCTGAGGTCACAAGCGGCACATCAGCGGGAAGTGTAAGCACTCCCTCAGCACCCTCTTTCTTCAACACTTGGGCTGCACGTGAGACTGCTTCCGACTGCCCAACATTTGCTGGTTCACCTTCCACACGAGCTCCATAACGTTTGGCGAGTTTCGTTGCATCTGGATCGTTAGTAAGGACTAATATACCATCAAGCTTTGTAGCAGCAGCAGCAGCAGCCAACACATCCTCTGCCATGGCTTGAAAGAGGTTTCTCCTTTCCTCAGACGTTAACGCGGGAGAAAGGCGCGTTTTGGCGTTTATAAGGTCCTTAATGGGAATCACACACCACATACCGGCAGGCATGGGTCTATCCGAGATTGAGAGGTGGGGGCGGTGCACCACCTATAATGGAATAAACAAAGTAGGCATATGCAGCGCCAGCCAAGAGATTGATCATCAGATAGGCCTTGCGGACATCAGTCACCTCAACAGGCCCTGAACGGGTCTTAAACATTGCCCAAATCTTCGTTAATGGCCCCACTGAAAACATTTGGCATCCAAAGGCAAGAAGGGCCACTTTCAGGCCCCAGTTATTATAGGCGATCGCAGCAGGGAGCGCCCAAACAAGAATGCGCAACCCTTTGAAGAGCTCTTCACTCATGCCCCCTCCACCGCCAATCTTATCCACTCATTAAGATCTTCTTCTAGCTCATGGCCAGCAGGAGACACACTAATGATCCCGGGAATTTCCGCCTCTCCCATTGGATCAATTCTGTTGCGGGCTAACGCCTCTGCCGCCGCTTCTGGCGACATCCGCAAGACAAGCTGGTCATTCACCACTCCAGCACACATTCGGCCGCCCAGATAGAACATGAGGCCACCAAAGAGCTCTCGCTCACTTGCTTCGCCATAAGATGACATGGCGCGCCTCACACGATCGACGAGAACATCGTCATAGGGCATTGGTTAGCTTGCTCCTCAACATTGGTGCAAATGACTTTAGATTGCTTAATAGCACCACAACCGGCGACTGATAATTGCCACACTGTTCCTGCTGCGCTGAGCCACCCAACTGTTACAAACCCAGCAAACCTCTCTCCATCGCTAGCAGCCTATAGAAGAACGTTCTGATACTCCTTCCGAAGCTGTGCCTTGACTACTTTGCCAACCCCATTCCTAGGCAACCTGTCGACAAAACGAATAGCGTCTGGTTTCTGCCACTTCGCTATCCGACCATCGAGATACGAGAGGATAGTCTCCTCATCTAAATCTTTACCTGGCTCTCGGACAATCAAAAGCAGAGGTCTTTCCTGCCAACGCGGATGAGGAACTCCTATGCAACAAGCTTCTGCAACTCCAGGACAACCGGCGGCGATATTTTCGATGTTGACCGAACTTATCCATTCGCCCCCTGATTTAATTGCATCCTTAGACCTATCAGAAATCCGCATATGTCCTTCAGGCCCGACAGATCCAATGTCACCCGTATCTAGCCAGCCATCTTCACTCATGGGATTGATGTCAGGCCGCCCATAGTAGCCTGCAGCGACTGCCGGACCACGGACTTGCAAGTGACCGACGCTTTTCCCATCAGACGGCAGGACACGACCATCCTCATCCACTGCTCGTACATCAGATAGGAAAATAGGCTGCCCTTGCGTCAATTGTTCTGCCCGACGTGCAGGCTCCGACGAATGAGGGTCAGGAATCGAGACAGTTACCGATTGTGTGGTCTCCGTCATACCGAAAGCATGAATAACCTTTGGACCAAGTTCTTCCAAGCTTTGCAACAGGGCCTCTGATGGCGCCGTTGCACCCGTCCAGAGCTGCCTTAGATTGCCAAATCCTAGGCCATCTTTTTTTGCTTCCGATAACAAATCTATCAATACCGTCGGAACGCCCCCCGAGTGGGTAACACCCTCTTCACGGATCAAATCCAGCATGACACGAGAGTTCAAATTGCGACCTGGTAAAACCATACGAGCACCAGAGAGAGGCGCCATGTAGGGCATGCCCCATCCGTTGCAATGAAAGAACGCGGCGGTGCACAGGACAACATCGCCACGCCCCAGCCCCCACCCATTCCGCGCAACAGTGGTTAAGACATTCAGGACGGTACCACGATGAGTGTACAGCACACCCTTAGGATCGCCCGTAGTTGCTGAGGTGAAACAAATTGTGGATGCGCGGCGTTCATCAAACTCTGGCCAAAGAAATTCTGGGTCACCCTGATCAATAAGATCTTCATATGAAATTACATTGGGAAGGCTCGTCTTTGGGATTTGAGATGGTTCAGCCATTAGGACCCAATGCTGAACACGCTTACAAGCTGGCGCTATCTCCTCCGCTAATGAAAGACAATCCGCGTCAATAAAGATAGCTCGATCACCGCAGTGATTGATTGTGTATGCGAGATGCTCCGGATGCAGTCGAGGGTTGGCGGTATGCAATACCGCACCAGCTCCTGGTGCACCGTGCATGACCTCGAACAAGCGCTGCGTATTCCATGCCAACGCACCTAAAAAAACATCATCTCCTGCCAAACCAATTTTAGTAAGAGATGAAGCGAGGCGCCGGGCCCTTTTGTCGGCCTCCGCATAATTGGATCGGTTTACGACGCGCCCATCTAGCGCCGTTGCAATCTCGACGTTTGGATAAACCTTGGCCGCGTGCGCCAAGGTCTGACTGGTCAAGAGTTGGGCATCCTGCATCAGTCCGAGCATGGTCGATCCTCCTCTCCACTAAAAGCATAGCGCGAGAAAAGAGAAGCTAAGAAACCTTTTTTAATCGTCTAGGTTTTATGAAATCCCTTAATTTCTTGAAGCGATACAAACGCTCCTGCCCTCTTAATTCCAATATCAACCCATCCGGGAACATCAATATAATGAAGTGGAATATCGACAAGCGGTAAGTCTATCCCAGTCAATTTGCTAATGTTGTAACTCTATAGTGGCACTTGCAGCTCTCATTCTGTTACTATGAGCATCTGCACTATCTGTTATTACTGTCTCCAACATGGGCAAGATTAATCCAGCTTTTTTTTAAGCAAAAGTCTAAAACCCTTTGACAAAATTAGAATACCATCGACAAATGCTTCATCGTTTCTTTTGACCTTCAAAAATGCGGGGTCGGCAGTCATCAGGACTGGCTTGCCTCTAGTCTCGTCAAATTCTGCTTTTGCTGGTGGAGAGAAAACCACAAATCGCGGAATTAAAGGCTAGTTACAGGAGCCAAATGCCAGGACGTCATAAAATTGCATTAATTTCGCTGGTTTTTGCGGTTATGTTAAGCGGATGTTCCGGCAATCGGACGAATTACACAGCATTATTTGCTCAACAATACGAAAAAAAATCCGTCATAGAGCGCGCCTCTGCAGCAATAATGGCGGGAAAATATGAAGCTGCTTCGTTGGAGCTAAATCAAAATTTGATGGCCAACGTGACAGATGCCAGACTACACTTTTTAAACGGACTGGCCTACCACCTCAAATCGTTTGAGGGCAATTTTAACAATTTATTGCTGGCGCAGCATGGATATAGGGTAGCGCTTCGCCTTGATCCCTCTAACGCGCTGTATTTGCGTCAGTTAGCCCGGCTAGAAGAAGAGTTAGGGAATTTCAGAGAATCTTTACGCTATCAAGCTGAAGTCGCTCTCCTAAACCCATCCTCAAAATTCGATCGCAAACTCACGGCACGAAAAGCTTACCTTTCTGGATTATTCAAACAATCACTCGGACTTTATGAGGCAATAATTACCGAGACACCGGATGATTATGATGCTCGGCAAGGAGCTGCATTGGCAGCAGCAGCTTTAGGTGATCCCGAACGCGCCGGTGTCCATTTACAAGCTCTGTCTAAGGCTCGCTCCCCGATTGAAAATTTAGCGGCTGTGAAAAACAGAGTTGATGCATGGACTAACTATCGAAAATTTGGGAAGGCCGTATTGCAGCGGGCATCTAGTGCTCAAACGCCCCCTGAGCAGTCTAAAGAAGCCAAGAATGAGAAAACTATTGTTTTCGATATCATGTTTATCGAATTGTCGCGTTCGGTCTCGGCCCGCCAAGGTATAAACCTCTTCGAAGGTTTGGCTCTTACATTAGGACAAGATACGACAGGAACATCTGGGCTGTCGCGAATTGCGGAGCAGGTTGATACCCGGGGAACTCTGACTGAGACTATCACTACTGCAATACACGTTCCTGCAATAACCTACTCACTGAAT
>JAURGE010000055.1 GCA_030833925.1 Alphaproteobacteria bacterium | reverse complement strand
AAAGTGGCGTTACAAACTCAGCACCACCTTTTGTAAGGATGCAACGCACCGCGGCGCCACGCTCGCGAAGGCGGCGTATCAATTCCAGGCTTCGGTATGCAGCAATACCGCCTGAGATGACCAAAAGAATGCTTTTGCCGCTTAACATGGCCGAGGCCTCAGAAAGTTAATCTTGGTAGGTAGGGCTAACGTTGGTGAGTTCGCAAGCCCTAGGGCCTTCCGGGATCATACTAAAAAACGCTAAAGTAACAAAAAGATTTCGAATTTAACTAGGAGCTCTTAGGTCGTGCCAGACAGCGTCTCAAATTCCACTGACATGCCAGTAATGCCAATCGGTGAGACTTACCCTGAAATCCGTGAGGCAGTAGCAAAATTATGCGAAGGATTCCCATCTGAATATTGGCATGATCTTGACCAACGACGTGGTTACCCAACTGAGTTTGTTAAGGCTTTAACTGATGCTGGTTTCCTCGGGGTTCTCATACCCGAAGAGTATGGCGGCTCTGGATTGCCTCTATCGGCAGGCTCAGCGATCCTCGAAGAGATCCATAAGAACGGATGCTCTGGTGCTGCTTGTCATGCTCAAATGTATACCATGGGTACAGTTCTGCGACATGGTTCAGAGGAACAGAAGAGAGAGTATCTGCCGAAGATTGCTTCAGGAGAACTTCGGCTTCAGGCATTTGGCGTAACGGAACCCACTAGCGGCACGGACACATTAAGCCTTCGGACTACGGCTGTTCGAGACGGAGACGAATACGTAGTTAACGGTCAAAAAGTATGGACCAGCCGGGCCGAACATTCAGACCTCATGCTATTGCTGGCTCGCACAACAGCTAAAGAAAAAGTGGCTAAACGTACTGATGGTCTTTCGGTTTTTTTGGTTGATATGCGCAAAGCCAAAGGGAATGGCATGGAGATCAAGCCAATCCGAACGATGATCAATCACAATACGACAGAGATTTTCTACGATAACCTGCGTATCCCTGCTTCAAGTCTGATAGGTGAGGAAGGAAAAGGGTTCCGGTACATCCTTGATGGGATGAATGCTGAACGGGTTTTAGTGGCTTCCGAAGCACTTGGTGATTGCCAATGGTTTGCAGAGAAAGCCAGTGAGTATGCGCGTGAACGCGTTGTTTTTGGGAAGCCAATTGGCTCCAATCAAGGTATTCAATTTCCAATTGCCGAAGCATACGCTCAATTCATGGGAGCAAAGCTAGTTGTTCAGAAAGCAGCGGCATTATTTGAGGCGGGTTTACCATGTGGTGCAGAAGCTAATACTGGAAAGTATTTGGCGGCGGAGGCTGTGTGGAAAGCTGCAGATACTTGCTTCCAGACGTTTGGTGGTTTTGCCTTCGCGGAGGAATACGGCATCGAGCGCAAATTCAGAGAAGCGCGTATTCATCGCACAGCTCCAATTTCCCAAAATCTCGTACTTAGCTTCATTGGTGAGCATGTACTCGGCATGCCGCGGTCCTATTAATGTCTGGTCCACTCGACGGCGTTCTCGTCGTTAGCCTGGAGCAGGCAGTCGCCGCCCCGTTTCTAACCTGTCGAATGGCTGATGCTGGCGCGCGTGTAATAAAGCTTGAGCGATCGGAAGGAGACTTCGCTAGAGGATATGACGATACATCAAGGGGACTATCGTCGTTTTTCGTATGGCTAAACCGTGGAAAAGAGTCTCTCGCGATCGACATCAAGAATGATGATGATCGGGCTTTGCTTCACCGTATTTTATCGAAAGCAGATGTATGGGTACAAAACCTTGCACCTGGCGCGACAGAGCGGGCGGGATTTGGGTCCGCATACCTTCGAGAAATGTATCCGCGTCTTATTACCGTTGATATTTCGGGGTATGGGGAAGCACCGGCACCATTTGATACCGCCAAAGCCTATGATCTTTTGGTCCAGGCAGAAAGCGGGCTCATGGCCGTTACGGGCTCTCCCGCAGAGCCATCTCGTGTTGGAGTATCTATTTGCGATTTAACAACTGGTATCAATGGGTTGACGGGTGTTCTTGAAGCACTTTATGCGCGAGAAAAGACTGGTCAGGGTGCAGGCATCAGTGTCTCCATGTTTGATGCCATGGCAGATCTAATGGCGGCCCCAGTGATGTTTCAACAGCACGGCGATAAAGGTTGGCCAAGGACGGGGCTTCGTCACAACGCGCTCGTTCCATATGGGGCGTATTCGACTGGAGATGGACGTTTAACCATGATCGCGATCCAAAACGAGCGGGAATGGAAACGTTTCGCTGAAATAGTGCTGCAGCAGCCCAGTATGGCAACGGACGAGCGGTGTCAGCCTAATAAGGCACGAATGGCAAATCGTGAATTTGTTGAAGGTAAAATAGATCGTGTTTTGGGTGCCATCGATCAACCGACCCTCCAGCATCGTCTTAGGGCTGCTGATATAGCCCATTCAAGTGTGAACAGTGTTGAAGACATGGTGAGGCATCCAGCCTTGAGAAGGATCGAGGTCGAAACGGTTCAGGGTGTGATTGACATGCCAGCTCCTCCGGTACGCAGAGCTGATGAAACACCTACCTACGGACCGCCTCCAACAATTGACGCCCATGGCACTTCGATCCGCGCAGAATTCAAAGGGTGAGGCCATGCAATTCGAATTTGATGAGTTAGGTCTGGCGGTACAAGAGACTGCGCGGCGTTTCGCCGATGAGAAACTCTTGCCTTTTTATCAGGCTCGCGAGGCAGTTGATCACTTCGACCGCGATGTTTTGAAAGACATGGGAACTCTTGGCTTAGTCGCTCCTGATTTGCCTGAGGAATTTGGGGGTATAGGAGCACCCGGCTTGATCCAAGGAGCTGTTATCGAAGAGATCGGGCGAGGTGATTTAAACATTGCGTATATACAGTTATTAGGCTCCCTGATTGGTGGAGTCATTGCTCGTTTTGCGCCTAAAGAGTTGGCTTCTGAGTATCTCCCAGGTCTTGTTGCCGGTGAATTAATTCCATGTCTTGGTTTAACGGAGCCGCGAGGCGGAACAGACGCAGCAAATCTTCAATTACGGGCACGCAAAGACGGCGACGATTGGATCATTAATGGCGAAAAGGCCTCAATCTCGTGCGCCAACCAGGCGGATTTTGTCTTGGTGGCTGCTAGAACGGGCGATCCAAATGAGGGTGCACGAGGAATAACCGCTTTTCTCATTGACTTGAATGAGCCGGGAATTTCACGCTCAAACTACAAGGATTTTGGCAGTATTTCGGTAGGGCGAGGTTCGATATGGTTCGATAATGTGCGGGTCCCTGACGTGCGTCGTGTTGGTGATGTAGGCATGGGATTTATTCGGGTCATGCAGGGTTTTGACTATTCTCGCGCTTTAATTGCATTGCAGTGTTTGGGATCTGCTCGTGCCTCTATTGATGAGACTTGGAATTACATCACTGAACGAGAGGCATTTGGTGGCCCATTGGCTCAATTCCAAGGTGTAACCTTTCCATTAGCTGAAGCAGATGCCCAGGTTCGAGCAGCTCGACTCTTAGCCTACGAGTGTCTCTGGCTTCGTGATCATGGCAAACCGCACACCAAAGAGGCGGCAATGGTAAAATGGATGGGGCCTAAGGTATCAGTTAATGCAATCCATCAGTGTTTATTGACTCATGGTCATCTTGGTTACAGCCGCGATTTACCGCATCAGCAGCGTCTGCGTGATGTGATGGGACTAGAGATAGGTGACGGTACTGCGCAAGTTTCAAAAATGATTGTCGCGAGGGAAACAGTGGGCCGCGTAGCAATACAGTATTCTAAGAAATAGATACTTAAATTAGCTGCAGATTAGGTATGGTGTTCTGAGCAGCAACCATTCTCGTTACAAAAATCTAAGAAAAAAGGGCCATGAGTAAAACTCATGGCCCTTGCTGAAAGAGTTAACGTCCGGATTTCAGAAATGCAGTGATTACACAGCTGCCAGCGCTTGCTCCAGGTCGGCGATTATATCGTCAATGTGCTCGATACCGACTGAAAGACGGACATAGCCTACTGAAACGCCTGTAGCTTCTTGCTCCTCGGCTGACAGCTGGCTGTGTGTTGTCGTTGCAGGGTGAATTGCGAGGCTTCGAGCATCGCCAATATTCGCAACGTGATAGAACATTTTCAAATTATTGATGAACTTGGCGCCCGCATCTTTTCCACCCTTTAAGATCATGCCGCATAGACCGCCATACTGCCCGTTTAGGTACTTATCGGCGCGTGCTTTTGCTGCTCCTGTTTGTTGGCTGGGGTGGATAACAGTTTCAACTGCAGGGTGTTTAGCTAGCCATTCAGCTACCGCAACAGTGTTACTGCAATGCCGTTCCATGCGCAGTGGCAGGGTCTCCAAGCCTTGCAAGAACATAAAAGCATTGAAGGGGGACATTGCAGACCCAAGATCGCGTAGCAATGTAGTCCGCATTTTGATGATGTAGGCAACTGGTCCAATGCCCTTTACAGCCTGTGTCCAGACCGCGCCGTGATAGCTGGGGTCAGGCTGGTTGAGGTAAGGCTGACGATCAGGATGGGCTTCCCAGTCAAAATTACCGCCATCAACGACAAGTCCGCCGATAGATGTGCCATGACCGCCGATATACTTTGTGGTTGAGTACATAACGATCGCAGCGCCATGTTCCAGAGGTCTGCAGATCCCGGATGCGGCGGTGTTATCCATGATGAGAGGGATGCCAAGCTCCCGACCTATTGCTGCTACTTCTGCAATCGGAAATACGTTTAATTTCGGGTTTGGTAACGTTTCAGCATAAAACGCGCGGGTTTTATCATCCACGGCACGGCGGAAGTTTTCGGGATCGCTTGGATCGACGAACCGACATTCGATACCCATGTCCTTCATCGTGTTGGCAAATAAGTTCCAGGTGCCACCGTAAAGGTCCGTTGAAGCAACAAAGTTGTCACCAGCCTTCGCGATGTTCTGGATACAAAAAGCGCTTGCCGCCTGACCCGATCCAAGAGCAAGGCCTGCCGCACCACCTTCCATTGCTGTAACTCGTTGCTCCAACACATCACACGTTGGGTTCATTATGCGCGTGTAGATGTTGCCAAGTTCTGCGAGAGCAAAAAGATTGGCCGCATGTTCTGCGTCACGGAATTGGAATGATGTAGTTTGGTGAATTGGAACTGCAACGGATCCTGTAGTCGGATCGGCTCTATGTCCGGCGTGAAGAACAGTGGTTTCGATATTTTTTTTGTTCTGGCTCAAGGCGACTTCCCCCAAATAGAAGATGCAGGCAGCCTGCAGTTTAAAACCTGTTAGTTGTTTCAGAAATGCGCATGATGGGTGGCATCATGTCAACCGGCAGCTAAATAATATTAGAAAATAGGGAAGTTTGTCATGAGTTGCTTTAACTTTGAGAAAATTAAACCGCGGAGTCATCTATGGTCCTGAAAATCCTTGTGCTGCCTGGTGATGGTATTGCTCCCGAAATTATTGCTCCAGTGAAAATGGCGCTTGATAATACTTTGGATGCGATCTTGGCGTACGTTAATTCTCGGACTAGGCCTCTTGGAGGCGGTCTGTCAACGAAAGCAGTAGGTCAATTTCTTTCAGAACGAATATCTTTAGAGCAAAAAAAATTTTGAATTCAAAAAGACTGGCACAAATAATGAGAAAACTTGATCCCTCGCAACGGCGCGCAAAGGGTGCGCCATTGCCTAAGCCAATCGATGCGGCCACAGCAGTGATTGTAAAGCGTGAAAAAGAACCAATGGTGCTGATGGGGCATCGGAGTGCAGCGCATAAATTTATGCCAAATACCTTTGTCTTTCCCGGCGGACGCGTTGATCCAGATGACCATACCCCGCCGACAGTTGGGGAACTCGCGTCTGAGACAGTCCATCGTTTGCGCCGAAAGGGGCGGATAAGTTTCCGTCGGGCTAGGGCCCTCGCTCTTGCTGCCATAAGAGAAACCTTTGAAGAAACAGGTCTCGTACTGGGTAGGCGTTTAGAGCTTCCGATAGATCCAAATTCTTTGGCAGAGGATTGGCGGCCATTTTACGAGACAGGTTTTGCTCCTGCGTTAGACGCGCTCGATTATCTGTTTAGAGCGGTAACACCACCCGACAATTTTCGTCGGTTTGATGCTCGGTTTTTCATCGTTGATGCAAGCCTGGCTCACGGAAAAATTGGAGGATCTGGTGAGCTTGTTGATTTGCAATGGATACCTATTCGCGACGCTATGAATATGCCACGTACACCTTCACCAACCCGAGGTGCTCTTGAAACAGCTCTTGCTCTCATTGAAGGAAGGATCAATTTACCGCAGCCAATTGAGACACCGGTTCCGGCTCTTGTTACTCGGTATGGCAGGGAGGCAATCGAGTACGATTAGGATGTGTTCAGAAGGGATTAATTCTGAGCGGGTATTTGAGCAATGATTTCTAGTTGAGATCACAACTTTCTAGTTTGAGTAAATTTTCAATCACTAAATACGAGAAGTTCTAAGTTTCACAACTCTCATGTTTATGACCTCTATTTCTCAAAATGTTCCATAAATGCAACGCGTACATAAATAGAACGTCTGTTGACTAAAAGAGAACATTAATGGTACATATGTTGTAATAAATTCTTGGTCTCAGCCGACAGGCTATGAGAAGATGGAGGTATAAATGTTCGATTCCCCGCTTCGTTTAGTAGAGAAGAACCCCAGCATGGAAAAGCAAAAAGCCCTCGAGGCAGCCCTCGGCCAAATAGAGCGTGCGTTTGGCAAAGGCTCAATCATGAAATTAGGCGAGCAAAAATCGATGGAGATTGAAGCAATCTCAACGGGCTCGCTAGGATTAGATATTGCGTTAGGCGTTGGTGGGGTTCCACGAGGTCGGATAATTGAGATTTATGGTCCAGAAAGTTCGGGCAAGACGACCCTTGCCTTACATATCCTTGCGGAGGCGCAAAAGCTTGGTGGGGTAGCTGCTTTTGTTGATGCTGAGCATGCTCTTGATCCTGTATATGCTCGGAAACTTGGCGCTAATGTCGAAGAGCTACTAATTGCACAGCCAGATACTGGTGAGCAGGCCTTAGAAATTGCTGACACATTGGTCAGGTCCCAAGCCGTCGATGTTTTGGTTATTGATAGTGTGGCGGCACTCACACCACGCGCTGAAATTGAAGGCGAAATGGGCGATTCATTGCCCGGCTTGCAAGCAAGGCTTATGAGCCAGGCTTTGCGTAAGTTGACCGCATCTATTTCAAAAAGCCGTACCTTAGTAATCTTCATCAATCAGATCCGAATGAAGATTGGCGTTATGTTTGGTAGTCCGGAAACGACGACAGGGGGTAACGCATTAAAGTTCTATGCATCCGTTCGTCTAGATATCCGTCGGATTGGACAGATTAAGGATCGAGACGAAGTGGTTGGCAACCAAACGAGAGTGCGGGTTGTAAAAAACAAGGTTGCACCTCCATTTAAATCAGTTGAATTCGACATTGTCTACGGCCAGGGCATTTCCAAAACCGGTGAATTGATAGACCTCGGCGTGAAAGCAAATATTGTCGAGAAATCTGGTTCTTGGTTCTCTTTTGACGGTGAACGTTTGGGGCAAGGCCGGGAAAATGCCAAAACCTTCCTCAGCGAAAATAAAGATATCGCTGAAGTAATAGAAACGCGTATTCGCCAGAATGCTGGTCTCGTTGCAGAGAAGTTGATGATCGGCGATCCGTCCGAAGACGACGATTTAGGTGAGCCCGACGGCGCCCTTTGAGTTTTTGCGCCCCTGATGTCATTGTTGTTGCTTGTCACCCACTAGACACTTGAGTGTTCGGCGGGCTAGATCGCAGTTTCAATGACTAAATTTTCAGGGGCGTAGAATGGAAACGGCAAACGGAATTCGCCGGGCGTTTCTCGATTATTTTGGACGTAATGGTCACGAAGTCGTGTCCTCTAGTCCGCTCGTGCCCCTTAATGATCCCACTTTATTATTCACTAATGCTGGGATGGTGCAATTTAAGAACGTGTTTACGGGGGTTGAAAACCGCCCTTACAACCGTGCGGTTACAAGTCAAAAATGCGTTCGAGCAGGTGGTAAACATAATGACCTTGAAAACGTGGGTTATACCGCCCGCCACCATACATTCTTTGAAATGCTCGGCAATTTTTCTTTCGGCGACTATTTCAAAGATCTGGCTATTGAGCTTGCTTGGAACCTGGTCACCAAGGAATTTGGTCTAGCAAAAGAGAAGCTATTAGTTACCGTATATTCTGAGGATGAGCAGGCGGCTGATCTTTGGAAAAAGATAGCCGGTCTATCGGATGATAAAATCATCAGAATTTCGACCTCTGATAATTTCTGGTCGATGGGTGATACAGGTCCCTGCGGGCCGTGTTCAGAAATCTTCTATGACCATGGAGATCATATTCCTGGTGGACCACCCGGCTCTCCTGACGAGGACGGCGATAGGTTTATAGAGATCTGGAACCTCGTTTTTATGCAGTATGAGCAACTCTCAAAAGAAGAACGAGTTGGGCTGCCGCGGCCATCTATTGATACTGGTATGGGCCTAGAGCGGGTCGCAGCTGTACTTCAGGGTAAGCATGACAACTACGATATCGACCTAATGAGAGCTCTGATCGAAGATGTTGCTTCTCGTACAAGTGTTGATCCTGATGGTCCGCAAAAAGCAAGCCATCGTGTTATTGCAGACCACGTTAGGGCCGCTAGCTTTTTAATTGCAGATGGCGTGCTGCCGTCAAATGAGGGGCGGGGTTACGTTCTTCGGCGTATAATGCGCCGGGGAATGAGACACGCCCATATGTTAGGGGCAAAAGATCCTCTGCTCTTCCAGGTTGCGCCAACTTTGGCCCGAGAAATGGGGGACGATTACCCTGAGCTGAGGCGCGCTTTGCCACTTGTAACTGAGACTTTGAAGCTTGAGGAAGAGCGGTTCAAAGTTACTCTTGATCGTGGCTTGAAACTGCTCGATGACGCGACTGATAAACTAGCCGAAAAAGAGCCGCTTGATGGCGAAACAGCATTTCGCTTGTATGATACTTTTGGGTTTCCACTGGACCTGACCCAAGACATTTTGCGGGGCCAAGGGAGAACGGTTGATACCTCTGGCTTCGATTTCGCCATGGAAAGGCAACGTGCTGCGGCCCGCCAGGCTTGGGCCGGATCAGGCGATGCAGCAAGCGATGCAATTTGGTTTGATCTTCGGGAACGTTTTGGAGCGACAGAATTCCTTGGCTATGCCCAGCGGCATGCTGAAGGCGTAGTAAGCGCGGTTCTTGTTGACGGGCGTGAAACTGACAGTCTGCCGACTAAGGGAAAGGGGCTTGTGGTCCTAAATCAAACACCCTTTTACGCAGAGTCTGGTGGTCAGATGAGCGATTTAGGTAGAATTACAGGAAACGATGGTTTCTCTGCTCGTATCACTGATGTTCAGAAGAAAGTTGGGGACCTTTGGGTTCACGAAGTTGTTGTTGAGTCGGGTGTTTTAAAAGTTGGGGATAGCGTCGAGCTGGCGGTTGATGGTGAGCGCAGAAGCCATATCAGCCGTAATCATTCAGCAACTCATCTCTTGCATGCAGCACTCCGGGACGCTCTCGGTGCACATGTAGCCCAGAAGGGGTCACTTGTTGCCCCAGAGCGTTTGCGTTTTGACATATCCCACCCAAAAGCTATGGCATTTGGCGAGGTGTTGGGCGTTGAAAAAGCGGTGAATGACCGGATCCGTATGAACACCGTAGTAGAGACGCGGGTTATGCCAACAGATCAGGCGATTGAAGCGGGTGCAATGGCACTTTTTGGTGAAAAGTATGGAGATGAAGTTCGGGTCGTTTCAATGGGAGGCCCAAGTGGTCAGCAAAGCGGCCGTGAATGGTCGGTCGAATTGTGCGGCGGAATACATGTCTCTCGAACCGGAGATATTGGTAATTTTATAATCCTCTCCGAAAGTGCTGTTGGTGCAGGCGTAAGGCGTATCGAAGCCGTTACGGGGGCGGCGGCAGAGGCCTATGTAGTAGAGCGTAGGCGGCTTTTGGACGAAATCTCAGGAACATTGAAAACAACGCCTGAAGAGGCACCAGCCAGGATTGCCCAGTTAATTGAAGATAGGCGCAAGCTGGAACGTGAAGCCGCTGATTTGCGCCGTAAATTGGCTGCTGGCGGTGGTGCAGGATCTGCCGCACCTGAAGCGAAGTCTATAGGAGATGTAAAGTTCATAGGACGGGTACTTGAAGGCGTACCCGCAAAAGAACTGAAATCGATGGCGGATGCTTTGAAACAGCAGGTTGGTTCTGGCGTTGTCGCGATTGTTGCAGAAAATGAGGGCAAAGCATCGCTCGTTGTAGCGGTGACAGAGGATATGAAAGGCAAAATTGATGCTGTGGCCCTTGTCCGTGCTGGTTCAGCTGCAGTCGGCGGACAAGGTGGAGGGGGCAGACCAGATATGGCGCAAGCTGGCGGACCTGATGGCAGCAAAATTCAGGAAGCGCTTGCAGCCATTGAAGCAGCGCTTTCCAATTAGCTTAGAA
Organism: Alphaproteobacteria bacterium; assembly: GCA_030833925.1. GTDB lineage: Bacteria > Pseudomonadota > Alphaproteobacteria > Bin95 > Bin95 > VMCJ01. Next base: position 3,353 of record JAURGE010000055.1, on the reverse strand, counting down.
GGAGTTCGTTGATGACCGATAAAACTGTCATCTGGCATAATCCGCGCTGCAGTAAATCACGGGCGGCGTTAGAGCTTCTTCGGGAGAATGGTTGTGAGCCCGAAATCATTGAATATTTAAAAACTCCACCGACAGCTGATGAAATAGCGCAAACATTGCGGCTTCTTAAAATCTCTCCGCTGCAGTTGATGCGAACGAAAGAGCTAATTTTCAAAGAGCTAAACCTAAGCAATGATGCTGAATACATATCAGCGATGGCAGAGCATCCCATACTGATCGAACGACCGATTGTTATTCGTGGCGGGCAAGCTAGGCTTGGCCGGCCGCCAGAGGTAGTCCTGGAAATTTTGACGGGCTGATAATAAACATAGTCCTGGTAACAATACAGAAGAGAAAAATATGCGAGAGGCCGTAATAGTTTCTACTGCACGGACGCCTATAGGAAAGGCTTACCGCGGTGCGTTTAATGACATAGATGCGCCCACTCTGGCTGGATATGTTATCAAAGCGGCAATTGCTCGTTCAGGCGTCGATCCTTCTGAGATCGACGACTGTGTGATGGGTGCAGCGATGCAGCAGGGGTCTACCGGATATAATATCGGGCGGTTGGCTGGACTTGCGGGCGGACTTCCAGCCAGCGTCGCGGGGATGAGCATTGATCGCCAATGTGCTTCAGGGATGATGGCAATTGCGACTGCCGCAAAACAGGTCATCGCAGATAACATGGATATAGTTATTGGCGGTGGTCTTGAATCAATCAGTCTGGTGCAAAACGAGCATCGCAATACGTATAGGTCCCAGGACCCTAATCTGATTGGCAAACACCCTAATATTTATATGGCAATGTTGGATACTGCCGAGACTGTAGCCAATCGCTATGGAATCTCGCGAGAAGCGCAGGATGAATATGGTTTACAATCCCAGCAGAGAACTGCTGCTGCGCAGGCGTCCGGTAAATTTGATGAAGAAATCATTCCAGTCTCGGTCGAAAAAGTAGTTTTTGACAAAGAAACAAAAGGGATAAGAAAAGAGGCTGTTACTCTTTCGAATGATGAGGGCAATCGTCCGGAAACAAATGCCGAGGGTCTGGCAAATCTCAAGCCAGTAATTGAAGGCGGATCAATAACGGCAGGAAATGCGAGCCAGCTGTCAGACGGCGCTAGCGCAGCGGTTGTTATGGAGGCCGGTGAGGCTGCAAAAAGAAATCTCAAGCCACTTGGTCTATATAAAGGAATGGCGGTTGCAGGATGCGAGCCTGACGAAATGGGTATTGGGCCGATTTATGCCGTTCCCAAACTGTTGCAAAAATTCGGGCTTAAGATGGATGATATTGGGCTCTGGGAATTAAATGAGGCCTTTGCCGTACAAGTCCTCTATTGTCGAGATAAACTTGGCATTTCTAATGACTTACTCAATGTTAATGGTGGAGCAATTTCGATAGGCCATCCATATGGGATGTCTGGCGCGCGTATGGTTGGCCATGCCCTTATTGAGGGCAAGCGCAGAGGTGCCAAGCATGTCGTTTGCACGATGTGCGTTGGCGGCGGTATGGGTGCAGCAGGACTGTTTGAAGTTATTTAAGCACCGCAAAGGCGTCTGTTAATGGCAATAAAAGCGGCAGCGCCGGAAGATTATACGTCTCTGCAACGCGGGTTGATCCTGCTATCTGCAACGATGGCGACAACGCTATATGCGACGACCATCCTCGTAGTCAGTGTGATCCTACCTCAGATGCAGGGTTCATTGTCTGCCACGCAAGATCAGATTGCTTGGGTTGTTACATTCAACATCCTAGCGACTGCAGTTGCTACACCCATGACTGGTTGGCTGGCAGGTACTTTTGGCCGCCGAAGGACTATGATTTACGCCCAAGCGGGTTTCATGCTGTCAACATTCGCTTGTGCTATCGCCCCTAATCTTGAATTTTTAGTTATTGCGCGGATTTTTCAGGGTGCTTGTGGGGCGCCTTTGGTGCCTTTAGCACAAGCTACAATCCTTGATTCATTTCCCAAAGAAAAACAAGCTTTTGCGACCTCTGTTTTTGGTATGGGCGTGGTTATTGGTCCAGTTATTGGCCCGGTATTTGGCGGATATTTGGCTGATTTATATGACTGGCGGTGGGCTTTTTATATGATCATTCCGGCTGCAGCCGTTGGACTGGCTGGACTGTTACTGTTTTTGCCTGATAGCCGAACTCGTAGTCCGTCTAAGCTAGACTGGACGGGGTTTCTGACACTTTGCATCGCTGTTGGATCTTTTCAGCTGATGCTCGATCGCGGCAACCGTCAAGACTGGTTTGATAGTATTGAGATTGTGATTGAAGCAGGTCTAGCGGCCTTAGCATTGTACCTTTTTGTTGCTCATAGTGTGACAACGTCAAAGCCATTTTTAAATCTTAAACATCTGAGAGATCGTAATTATGCCCTCGGGCTGGTCTTTGTCACTGTTTATGGAATGTTAAATTTCACCCCTATGGTGCTCTTTCCGCCAATGTTACAGGGCCTTATGGGGTATCCAAATCAGGTTATAGGGGAACTTTTAGGTGCCCGCGGTGCGGGAGCGGTATTAGGGTTTTTCTCGGCAATGTGGGTTGGGCGTCTAGATCCTCGAATTGGTCTAACAATTGGATGCGCCATTCAGTGTGCTTCGGGCATCTGGATGATGAGCTTCTCTATGGACGTTTCATTCATTGAGGTAGCAATTGCCAGTGGGCTGCAGGGTTTTTCTGTCGGTATTTTGTGGCCACCTCTTACGGTTGCAACTTTTAGAACTATCGATCCGGTTTACCTCGCAGAGACATCTGCAATATTCCATCTTCTTAGGAACTTAGGATCGTCCGTGTTTATAAGTTTGTCAGTAACGGCATTGGTCCGATCATCATCAATAAACTATGGCCGTCTGGCAGAATTTATTACGCCTTTTAATGAAAATCTTAGTGCTGCAATTGCACATGGAGCTGCAAATATTAGCGCCGCAGACGGGATGGCACGCATTAGCTTAGGGGTTGCTAACCAAGCGAAAATGCTTGGATTCTTAGACGCATTCACTCTTTATACAGCCGCATGCATCGCAATGTTTTTTATGATTCCATTGTTCCGCATAAACGTTAAGAAAAGCAATTAGAGGAAAATCACTTTAAGGCCTCGCCAATAGGGATCATGCGAGCTACATTGAGTTTAGGTTTTTTAATCATGTGGGCGGCATTGCTCACTTTAGAAGGAGCTAGTCGACCTCGTGACTGATCGCAACCTTGCCGTCGCGGTGAAGAAATCCGCCCCGTTGGCCCAGGAGCGTCCGAGTCAATCGGAAGCAGAAGCCGCAGTTCGTACCCTAATTCGTTGGGCAGGTGATGA
>JAURGE010000054.1 GCA_030833925.1 Alphaproteobacteria bacterium | reverse complement strand
CGTGCGCTGGAGGCCGAACTCACCGCAGCCAAAGAACGGTTACGCAGCGAGGCGATGGATGACTATGCTTCAATTAAACATTTGCAACGCGAACTCGCCACGCTCACTGCCGAGCGCGACGAACTCCAAGCCGAGCTGGAACGGGCTGACGCAATTTACCAAAGATCCTGCGAGGTGGAGCATGAGCTACGCGCTGAACTCGCCACCATGAAGGAGGGCGCGAAATGAGCACGGAAGAAACCACACCCACCTGTCATCCTGACGTAGCGCACGCACGGGCCATAGACCTGGACGCAGCCAGTGATGCCAAGCTCGCCCTGATCTGCGGGGAAATGACTGCTGGAGAGATTCGCACCCTTCGCGCCATGCTCAGTTACATCCTCAGACCTCCTGCCGAGGAAAAGTTAAAAGGCTTTCAACGCATGGCGAACGCATTGGAGATTGTCCGAAAATACAATGAAGACGTGGAGAAATGGATGGCGCAGCATATTGGGCACTTACGCGACGATAGGGATCGGATGGAAAGAGAAATACACAGCCTAAAACGACGAGTGAGAAAAATCGAGAAAACCATCTACTGAGCAGCCCGATAATAAATAACATCGTAATTGAGAAAAACTATCAACACACCATAGTCCCCCATGAAAATTGAAATGAAACGCCCTAACAAGCAAATGTGCGAAAACGTCGAAACCATGTTAAATGATTTCGTGAAAATCAGCACCATCGCCCGCACACTCAAAACCCAAATGGTAACGGTCTATCGTTACATTTCTTATCTCCAATACACCAAGGTCATGGTAAGTGATGCGGAGCTGAAAATGATTATCAACCACAGGAAGGCCCGTAAAGCCTCTCCAGCCGCTGTCGCCGCCCTAGCCCAGTCTACACCCGCACCAGGCATTACCCATGCCGCCACGCCCGTTCTAGGGGCATAGGAAGCAGTGTCTGATGGCCCGTCCTCCGTACCTTCCGCCAGACCCTATCTCCGTCTCCTACTTCAAGGGACGGAAGTACCGCGTCCGCACCACCCCGTGGCACGTCAAGCGGATGCGAGAACTCTACTGGGAAGGCGTCCCTTGCAAGTCCATCGCCCGTCTCTTCAACCTATCCTACAACTATGCGTGGCAAATCGTTAACTTCTATCGCCTCCGTAAAACGCAAGGTGAAATCCAAGGTCGCGAATAAATCATGGAACCCCAACCTCCCCTACCCACTGCGCCTAACCCTCACGGGCTACAACACACCCAGCTTAAACACGATGCTGGGGCGCAATTTCTGGATCCTGACCAAGCTAAAAAAGGAAGCAAGAGACGCCCTCGTTTTTGCGTTACGATCACCCGCTACGGCTCCCGCCCCCTCGACGTTGATAACGGCGCAGGGGGCTGCAAACCCCTCCTAGACGCTATCCGCTACGAGGGTCTAATCCCAGACGACGACCCCAGCAGCATAGAATTTCAGTTCCGACAGTACCAGGTCAAGAAACCCCACCGTCGCACTGAAATCCTGATCGAGCAGATCCCTTAGGACTCGTCGTAGCTGCTGTCGTCGTCGTCGTCTTTGTACTTCTTCTTCTTTTTCATGCCCTTGCCGCCCGTACCCACGGGTTCAAGAGTGGCACTAAGATTGACGATCTTGTACCCCTTGTTATCAATCTTCATCTTGGAGCCAATGGAGGTAACATTGATCTCTTTGCGGGCTGGGCGTTGTACCTTGTCGGGAATGCCCTGAATGCGATCTCCAGACGTGGCGTTGCATTCGCACGGGCTGTGATTGGAATTTGGAAGCGTTTTGTAGTTCATGGGATAAAGATTACTTTTTTTTGATTTTTAGCGATAAGGAATTGGACGAGCAGCTTCAGCACCTTCGGTTCCAAGGAAACGACCGAGTTGGTCTGGAACTCCTGGTTGGGTGCGGAAAGACATCATGTCTCCAATTGCACCGCTCTGATAGGGACGAGACATCATCGTTTGAAGGGCAGCTGCTTGAGGTCCAGCTAAACCTGCTCGGAAGGGCAACGACATCATATTTTGCATCATTTTTGTTTCAGCTGCTCCCTTTAAGGGTCGCTGACGAATCATGTTTTGTGGAGGCTGAAGAACCTCAGGCATGATAGCCGAAATGCGGGCGAGCTTCTCAAGGTTGCCATCGAACCTAGTTCCAGCTTGATACATCTCACCCCAAACTCCAGGGTACTCTATCTTGCCAGATGCCTCGTTTACGGAGGCTTTGATTGCGTACATCCGACCTAACTGCTTGCGGCTTTCAATCAAGTCATCAACCAAATTGCCCTTACCAGTCGCATAGGCTTCCGTTTGGATCACAGCAAAGGCTTTGTCTGCATCTTCGCGTGCCTTGGCAGCAGCCTCGCGGTACTGTATTCGCACTTTGGGGGTGGTTTCTGATGCAGCGGCCTTGGAATTGACGCTTATAGCCTCGTTTGCTGCCTTCCAGTCATCAACAGCACTGCGAGCCTGCTTGCTGACTGCGGCGATCTTCTCGTAAGATTTGCCCAGTTCCATCCTCATGGTGAGGAAGAAAGGCCGGTCAAACGATGTTCCAGCAGGGACGCCGAGGACGCCTTCCACTGCTTCCGTCATGCGGGGGTAATTGATACGGGATGCAGCGTCTTGGAACTTGGTAGATCCGCCAGCTAGCTTCATCACCATGCTCTGCGGCCATGAATCGCTGTAAATCGTGGGATCGACGATAAGGCCCAGTTCATTCGCTCCAGAAAGGGTTTTGATGGCCGCCCAATTACCGCGTTTAGCAACTTGTGAGGAAACGGCACGAGCAGCCTTGTCCATGAGTTTCATCGTGGCTGCACCCGCTCCACCTTCGGCAGCAGCCATTGCTGCCCGATTATATGAAATAAAGTCGCCCTGATCAATAGCCTCCTTGGTTATTTCACCACCAATTTTAGCACCGGCAAACCTCATCAGATTCTTGGCGAACTGACCTTTTACGCCACCAGGACTAGCAGAAATTCCAGCACCGAGAACGCCGCCAGCCGTAACTGGCCTACCTTCAATCATAGAGCCAACAGCCTCGCCAATCATGGCTCCAGGAACTCGGCCTAAGCCACGGACGCGGGTTTTAGCGGTTAAGGCTTCACCTAGGAGTGGGAAACCAATTTCAGCAGCCATAGCAAATCCCATTTCCTTGATCGGGGTATCCCGCATCAAATCAAACTGCTTCTTTTGAGCCTCCAGTTCCGTGATTTCACCGCGATCACGAGCATCTTGAACCTGCTGCCATTTTTCGCGAATGATCAGCGAAGGAGAGGCGACATCAATCTTAACTAACTCCATCTCCTTCTTGTTGATGTCTTGAAGGATGGAATCCTCATTCCATTTCGTGGCATCATATTTAAGCGTGCCGATACGGGAATCGGGATGAACAATCTCGTATGAATCCACGGGTGCCTTCACCGTAGCATCGCCTTTATCGCCCATCGATTCAGCCGCAACTGTTGAGGCAGCAGCCGCGGAACCAACTAGACCCATCTTTAGCGCGCCAGCGCGGCCTTTGACGCCAGGTACGTTTTGAAACTCTTGTATTATGTCTTCGGTGGTTGGCATATCAGTTTTCATTGATCGTCCTATTTTTCCAGCTTGTTGTTCAGCCGTTATCTCCAGCCTCTTTGGTTTTCTGGCTTCAATCAGATTCCCTCTCTTATAAAATTCATCAAAATGCGTTTTAATTTCATCAATATAAGATGAGGGCTTTCTGTTTTCCTGCCAGCTTCCGGCCTTAGTTGCTCGACCAAAACCACTGTTATTTCCTTCGTAGATTAGAAAGTATGCGGTTCCGTCCGGCTTAATGGCGTTGGCCGCTTGGGCAATTACTTTCAACCTGTTCTCTGGTTCTTTTATTACATTGAGAACATTATTCACAGTAGCCGTGTCGGCTTTCCCATTGCTTATCCTGTTAATAGCCGCAACATTCTCCGCATGAGGCCTATTGAATGGGTCGAAGATCACGTTTTCAACCCCATTTTTTTTCAAGTATTCGGTTGCATTGTTAAAACGCCCGCCCCCTATGTCGGCATTGATGGTTCCCTGCTTGAACTCAACCTTTGAAAAAGTTGCCGGAAGTTGATACTGGTTTATTGAAGTGTTTGCGCTAGGTAATTCTTGTGAGACGGTTTCCCACAACATCTCCGGCCTCTTGGGAACGACTGCCCCCCGCTTGGAGAGTGCCTTACTGGCGAGGGCTGGTACGGCCATACCCAAAGCCACGCGCCTTAAATTTCGGCGCATATCGCTCTCATCGGGATCTGCATTGGCTTCGTCCAAGACAGCGGCACCACCAACGGCACCCTGAAGGCCGAACTGGGATCGCAACTTTTTATCCGCTTCAGCAGCTTGTTGTTCAGCAGCCAAGCGAGCGCGTAACCCTTGTGATCCAGCTTGGGTCTGACCTTCTGTAAAAGCCTGCTCAAACACAGCAGCAGATTTTTGCGCTGCTGGAATGGGAACCTCCGCTGGAATCGCAGCCTGCTTTTTAGCCGTTTCAACAGCTTCATTGCCAAGCAAGGCGCGGGCTGATTCTTCAGCCGCTCCAGTAGCGCGAGGCTCTACTGCGGTCGCGAATTGAGTAGCGGACTCTTGAGCGGACTTCGGGCGTGGATTAACAAGGCCCATCCGCTGACCAACCTCGTCAATAATCTCTCCAGCAGCTTGCCGTTCCTCGGGATTTCCAGTGTTACGGATGGTTGTTAGCTCTTGCGACACCTCTTGCTGGGTCTTACCCGAAAAACGATTCCAAATTTTGCTAGCAGTCTTAGAAAGCGTCGGGGCAAGCACTTTTTCACCGACACCTACAGCACCACCAAAAGCAGCACCGGACTTAATGACGTTCAAGTACTCGTCATACGTCGGCCAGCGTTTGTCTTCTATTGCTGTTTCAACGGTTTTGGCACCCGCCCCTATCACGGCACCCTCGGTACCGCGAATAACGGCCTGCTCACCAATACGGGCAGTCCTTTCTCCCACAGTCCTACCAATAGCAGCAGTAGGGGCTTTTAGCACTTTGGCACCAACCTTGGTCGCTACGCCACCAGGAATCGTGTTAATTAAAGCAGAGGCCACCATTTCGCCCACGCTCAATTGATTGCGTTCCCCGCGTTCAATTTCTTGCTGTTGCTTGAGATAATTGCCGTAAGCACCTGAGGCGGGGGCAATGACAAAGTAACCAGGACCAGTCATTGCGCCCACAACTTGTCCAGCACCACCCACCGCTACTTCTGTAGCCAGACCTTTGGCAAAGTTGGCAATGCTTTGCTCCTTCGGTTCATCTACCAAGCTGTAACCTTTAGGCAAAGCAGGTGCGGAAGAAGCTTGCGGTGCGGGAAGCGTCTGCTCCGTGTCTTCAACGACCGAGTAACCGGCTGGTAGATTGGGAGTCATTATTAGAGTGGCACTTGCTTTCCGTTTACGATGCGAACGCGCTTACCATCTGGGGTGTTAAGGACTTGGCCTTCAAAAGCAGAGAAATCGAATTCAGCAGGTTGTAATGTGGAACTGCCAGCCGTGGAACCACGCTGGACATTCAGACGAACGACGTTGCCTCCACCAGTAGCTCCACCTTCTACGTTTGTGGCAGTGGGCATCTCCTTGGACACTCCAGGCCAGTACCCACCAGCATCGAAGTATTCTTTACTTGGAACTTCCAAGCCTGTCTTGGGATCACGCGCTAAACCTGCCTTGCGATCACGCGCCAAGATCTCCAACCGCTTTTTGGAATCTACCGTGATTTTTTTCAGATTCTTGAGCGAATCAGCAAAGTCCTTGGCTGAACCTTCTTGATTCAACGCCAGACGAGCATTTTCCAATAACTTGATTTCGTAGATGGCGACCTGTCCAAGCGTTATGCCAGCCTTTTGAAGCTCCGCCAATCCTTGGAAAGCGTTTTGAGCAAGGATAGGACGAAGATCAGCAGCTACTTGGTTAGCTTTGGTTGTCGGAACGTGTTTAAGCAATGATCCGAAACCAGTGCTCTTTGAGTTCACATTCGGAATAATCTTATCAACCGCAGAAATTATGGTATCAAAGTTTTGTATCTGAAGCTGATAGTTTGATACTTCAGATTCACGCTTGGCCTGCGCTTCTTGAGCAGCCTTGCTTCCTGGAATTACTTCCATTCGGACTCCAGATGGCGTAGTGGGCGTTGGACCAGCTGGTGCAGCTTGAGACTGAACAGCGCGGATAGCCTCGACGGTCTGTGGAGAAACAGTCGGAGTTGCTTGCCGACCTGTTTGAGCAAGTAGACCGCCCGCAGCAGGGGCCATGCTGCTAGGTGGAGCAAACTTTGCCAATATCTCAGGATTAATTGATGCCGCAGGGGCTGCTTGCGAACCAGCAGGAGCATTACCTACCAGCATAGAGCCAGCATCAGCCTGAGGAATAGCTGAAATAATTTTCTGTTCCCCAGTTACCGTATTGACGAGAGTTCCGCCTCCTGGCCCAACGGCAACGGGTGCTACAGGGGCAGCAGTAGCGCGATTGCTAAAGCTTTCGACGAGAATACGGCCCGATCCATCACCCATTGGTGTACCTCTAGCTTCCAATGCAGGATCTAATTTCAAGAACTCTTCCCGAGTCATTATCTGTCCAGGTTTAACTGCACTGGCTTTAGCAAATGCACCTTGCGCTTGAGCAAATGCCAAGACCGTCTGCATTCTCCTGAAATCGGATTCTTCAGAAGCCTTCTTCCTCTCAGAATAATCCTGAGCAATGGTCGCCAGCGTAGAAGCCTCGTTAGGCTTCAGTTTGCCTGTCTGAGCGTTCCTAAACGCAGTCTTAACGCTCTCAGGAACACCCATCTTGTTGGAGTCATCAGCCAAGATGTTATTAACATACTTGTAGAACTCAGGATCCTGCATCCGCTCTGTGAACTTCGCCAACGACTGCTGGGTAAAGCTCTGGTTCTGCTGATATTGCTTGATGCCACTAGCAAGGCTATCACCTATGCTCTCAATCGATCGCGCACGCGCTGCCCCAGCTTGGGACATACCCTGAGCGAGGAGCTGACCACTGATGTCTTGGATTCCAGGTGCGTAGGGCATGGCTATTAGGTAGAGATTGCTTGAAGATTGCGGTCAACTTGACGGTGGAACTCGACGACCTGCATTACGATCTCTGGGATCATGGAGTTCACGGGAATACCGTTGATGCGGTAGCCGCCTTGATTGGTGAGAATGTCGTAGCTGGTGAGTAATCCAGTGCTCTCCTCGATGCTCTTGATAAGGCTTCCAGCCAGTTCAGCCCCTTCAACCCATTCCATTGCTGGGATGCCCATGATCTTGTGGTCATCGCATACCGTGAACGAAGAACCATCCTCGCGGGTAATGGTAAGGAATGTCCGCAACGGATTTTGGTTCCAACTGCACGCCTGTGCAATGAATGCCACCTCGCCGTCGTAACCGATAACTGAATCGCCGCCCTTTAGATCTTTGATTGCTTTGGGGCCGGTAGGAGTGTCGATGCACTGATCGCCTGGCATACAGGAAGTAGCTAAACTAGCTCCAAAGCTAAAGATGGCCCCAAGTCCCTTGCCTATAACGCCGCCAATCGCAGGCCCCAAAATATTTCCAGCCGCCGAAGTAGTAGCAGCACTTCTCTGAGCAGCTCCTGAAAGCTCGGCAGACCGGACAGCAGCATCGTAGTTCTTCTGAGCAATCTCCTTGGCAAGCTGGGCGTTTACGTTCGTACCATAGACATCCGCAGCATATGGGCTGAGAGGATTGAACGTGTTGCTCATCAGATTGCCAATAGGCGAGAAGATGTTCCCAGTCTGAAGATTTGCCATGTTCATGATATTGCCATAGCTAGCCTGCATTCCTGCGCGGGCTTGATCTTCCCGTTGCTGACGGATGTTTTCACGGCCCATGATCTCAGCACCCACTGCACCACGTCCCATTACCTGCCCACGGGCACCATAAGCCTCCCTAGCGGCCTGCTGGGACTGCCTGATGTCCTCTGGGGCAAGAACGCCCGCCTGACGCTGCTGCAAGCGTGATAGGTCCGTCTTGTACTGGTCAATGATGCTGGATTCTGTGTCAGTAATGCCCTTAGGCATGAACTGCTTGTACAGATCCCCGTACATCCCCATGATTCCTGCTTGATTTTCTTTCAGAGCTTTAAGGGATTCCGCTAGTTCCGCACCAAAATTACGCTTAGTTGTCAGCGTTTGTGCATTGGTTCCATAAGTACCGACACCACTATTGATGCTGTTTGGATCAAATGGAGTTACACCAGTGCCTGAAGCCGTAGTTGAAGCCGTAGTTGAAGCTGTAGTTGAGGGCGTAAGATTAGGATTTTGAATTGGCCCTTGAAAAACTGTTGGTGGACCGGAATAGGTAAGAGTAGATGAGCTAACATCAGGGGGAGCAACAGCAGTTACTTTTGGAAGTATTACAGGATTACCAGCGTTTACAACAGAAGCATCATATACTCCTTTCCCAATCAAATTCATCAGATTCAACGACTGCGCGGTGGTCTGTGGAGCATTAGTCGTGTTTACATTTGTCTTTTGCGCTGGAAGCGTTATAGGATTACCGGCGTTTACAACAGCAGCATCATATACTCTTTGCCCCATCAAATTCATCATATCCAAAACCTCTGTACTGGTCTGCGAAGCTGGCCTAGTACCAATAGGTACTTCCACTTTGGGGACTTGTACAATAGTGGGATCTTCAGACTTAGGGTTAGTTGCGTTTGGATTTAAGGATATATTAAGAGGATCGGAAAATGGGCCAACAAGACCTCTGTTATAAAGGTTTATATTAACATCATCAAACAAGGGATAACCACCTGCACCTGAACCAATAGGAACTTCTACTTTTGGAAGTGATACAGCAGTGGAATTTGATGGCACAACTGAACTGCCAGGATTGATTAGACCCACAGATGGACCTGTGCCACTGCTGTAACCAGCCGGACCTATTAGACCTTGAGTAAATAAACTCTGATTAAGCGCATCAGTGTAACCGCCAGCACCAACCTCTCCTGTTTGTCCAATAGGAACTTCTACTTTAGGAAGGACTACTGGGCCTGGAGGGTTAATGAGTTTAGGTTCTGATCGACCACTTCCGTAACCTTCTGGGCCGATAAGACCCGCCTTATAATCTGCGATATTAACCGGATCAGTATACCCGCCATTATCGCTAGGCGTTTGAAATCGACTACCACCACCGCCAGCACCAGTGCCACCAGTGAAAATGTTACCACCCGTCAGCCCTGCATTGTAAAGGTTCTGAAGATCTAAGTCGGTAAACGTGTTGTTCAGACCCGTGCCGTCGTTTCCAGTGTTCTCATTAACCTTAAATGGAGGAAGGGTGTAAATTTGATCCGTGCCAAATCCGTAGTCGTCGTAACCGCCACCATCCGCGCCAATGGTGCCATACTGAAATATTCCTGGTTGATATGCCATATGCGTTAAATGTTATTACGATTTATGATGGATGTTAAAACAGATCAAGAGGTGACGCCCTTGATGACTACGAAGCTAAGGACAATACCTTCGCTCAAACTGCTACCGCTGTTGTTACGGATATAAAGCGTAGAAGTAGGACTGCCACAAGCTACGTTAAATGTGTAAGACCCAATAGTGCCAACTGATTTATGGTTAATGATAACAACGTCAGTAGCCGCAATAAGCGAGTTTGTCCATGTTGCAGAAACAATGGTATTTGCAGCTAACGCATCAGCCGCCATTGTAATTTCACCGCACATCTTGCTCAAAGTAAATGCAGTAGCCTTGGTAGCTCCTGCGGGAGCCGTACCACCCGCACCCGTGTAGAATCCCAGTCCAGTAGTAGTGGTAACCAATGCCTCGTAGTCTCCTGCACCGGTGGTTGAGCGGGCTAGGAACGTGTTGTTGGCTGCGGCGTCAACAATCTTGGGCAGAGTTACTGCACCGTCTGCAAGCATTGAAGTCGTAACTTCACCCGCAGCAATAGCTGCAACCGTAGGTTGCGCCAACAGATTCAACTTTGTGTAAGTGATCGGATCCGTCGTTCCCGTAAAGGTGTATCCTGGTGTTACAGATGGCATGACAAATAGGATTAAAGCGTGAAGAAAGCTGGACCCGTTGAGCGATACTGACCGCCCCCATTCATGGCATTGCCATTGTTTGTGTTTTTAGCAACCATTTGCGGCATACCAAATGAAGGAATTTGTTGCGGGATCATTCCATTGGTCAAAGATGACCCACCAGCATTAGGAGCCATTTGGTTCTGATTGTAATTAGACATCAATGATTCGATGTCGCGCATCTGACTGGGTTGCATTGATGCAGCGGATCCCATAGGGGCACCTACTCCAGCAGGCATAGTTGGCAATGGATCTCCATTCTTAACCAACTTAGAAGGCATTTTGAAGTCGTACATAAATTAAACTTGGACGAGGTTAGCGCGTTGTCCAGCGCGTGCTTCATAGCCAACAGCCATGATTCTCATGTAACCTTGCGTGTTGGTCAGCTCCAACCAGCTAAGGCGTCCCTGACGCCGAGTAATGAGCGGCAAGCGGTATTGCTGTTCCATCTCGGGTTGGAAGCCAGTACCCGTCTGTAAGCCCGTTGCAGGCAGTCCTGGGCTAGGTGGGGACGGATCATTGCCACCAATCGATCCTGTGCTGTAATCCTTGCGGTAGGCACGATTGAAATCGTTGTTCGCGTTGGTCAGGTCGTAAGAGGAGTCAGCAAACTTCCATGTCTCAGACCGGCTGTAGGTCTGGTCTGTCAGAATAACGCTCTCTTCGCTGGCACCCTCCGTAAACGCAGACACGGACACTTCTGGACGGTTGGTAGCCAAATCCACAAATGCCCGACGCTGGAAGTGATTGACGTTAGAGGTATCGTAGGCCCGCGTAACCAGCTCAGTGCTGATTTCAGCCAGCGTTGCACCGCTAATGTCATTCTGGCCTTCATCCGTGACGAAGATACGTCCGTCCTCGGTGACTGCGTGCATTCGTTGCAACCCCAGATAATCGATTACCTGCCAGCTTTGGATGCACATATTTAACGTGCTATCAAAGCTCCACTCACCAAACCAGTTTTCAGTAGTAAAGTTATAGACTACAACTGCATTGCAGACGAGGCTGTTATCAAGGGGCAAGGCAACGTAGAGCTTGTTGCTCCAATACCCAATGCTGATCTTGTAGCCAACCTTCCAGTTGACCCGACTCATAATCATATCAATGCGGGTGGAAAGAGGCAGCGTCTTATGCTGAAGCGAGTTGTTGGTGGATGTCAGCGTCAGCAGATTGATGTTCTGGTTGCTGACGTAGGCCAGATCAGGGCCAATCGACGTGACGCCGTTAATGCCTACCAGACCCACCTGGCGGGTGATTTCAGTGACAGTAGCGTCAGTCAACGTCCCTTGGACGTTTTGAATGAGCAAGATCGACTTGTTCTTGAAGGCAATAATGCTGTCCTGTCCAAATGGGAACGTGGCAACCAAGTAGTCGCTGCCACCCGTATTTATATGCAACTCGTTTGCAAGAGGATCGTAGTCCGTAAACGCCAATACGTCGGATGCAGCTACCTCATCCTTGCCGTCTATTACCCAAAGCCTATTTTGACAGAAAGTAGCCTGATTGCTGTTGGGGATGGATAGAAACGAAGCTGGCAGCGTAGTGTCTGGAACCAGCTCAAACGTGCCGTTCCAATTGCCATCCCAGTACAGCGGGGTTTCATCTGGCCCACGGAAAATGTAGACCTGATTGTTGGCCTGAACGATGGTGGATTGAACAGTTACGGTGTAAGCTCCAAGACTGATGCTTTTGCCCGTGTATCCGTTGGCGTAGAACCCAACAGAATCATAACCGACAATCATTATCCAAGTTTGTCCAATGTTGTTAGGATCAGAATAAACCGCAGATGCATACACCCCTAAACTAGCAGAATTCATTGTAGCACCACTAGATCCTACGGCAACAAACAATCCATCGCCATAAGTACTGCCCTGCCAAGCATAATTTGGAATATCATTTAGGCGTATCCATTGAGTTCCGCCGATTGAATAAATAACATTATCTCCGCCAGAAGTATCAGCAAAAGCCACAAATCTTCCATTCCCAAAGGTAATTGTTCTCCATACATCTCCATCCGAAGAGCGTTGTTGAGTCCAAGTTACAGTATCAGTTGACGTAAAAATTCGTCCAGCACCATCAAGGGCTACAAATATTTGATTACCAAAAACAATATCAAGAATAGTTCCTGATGCTGGAACACTAACAGTTGACCAAGTAGTTCCATTTGCACTTGTTGCAATATTCCCAGATGATCCAACTGCACAAAAGATTCCATTTCCAAAACTTAATCCAAATATAAAAACAAGTTCAGGAACTGGAGTTGTTGTAGTCCAGTTTAATCCGTTATCAGAACTAATTGATACTGCATTGCTAGCAACAGCAACCCATAATCCATTGCCATAAGCTATTCCTGAACGTGAAGCAGAAAATGGAGTTACAGGAAGCGACCAAGTGATTCCGTCATCAGAATAGGCTACTGGATATGGACCTGAACCCGTTGTTCCTCCAACAGCAATAAAACGTCCATTTGCGTAAGCAATATCTGTGTAATTTGGTGTATTTGGAGGAGTGCGCGATGTCCAAGTTATGGCGTCGGGACTAGAATAAATAACTCCAGCAGAACCAACTGCTACAAATAAATTAGCACCATAGGCTACATCAATAAAAGCTGGAGATCCAGCCACTCCGTTATACGTCCAAACTTGACCATAGGGAACTATCCCCAGTTCTGGTAAACAGACAAATCCACCCCTAGTCACTGCATCCTGAGTGGTGAAATCATGGTTAACGGCCTTCTGGACGTTACCAGGCTTGATGTTCTCGGCAGCGTTGTACTCGTCTACGCCAAGAAATGAGTTATCCCCAACCGTTTGAGGTTGGTCATCAATATTACCGTATGCGCGATAACGATTCATTGAGGTTATGCCTGTGGACGCTTAATCAAGATAATGCTTATGGTTAAAAACCTATCTTTGCCAGATAGGATGCAAGGCCATCTTCGGACACCAAAATGCCAAGGATATTGCTCTCAAAGACGGTATCTGAAGTAGTCATCTTCACGCCTTGATCGGGATAGCGCAATGTCTGCCATTCCGCCTCACCAAAGGTGCCATCGTGATTACGGCGGATATGGGCAAAGGCTGCTCCGTCTGCGTTATCTTTACTAGAAAACCCAGCAGCAATATTGTAGCCTCCTGGCGCATTAGTAATGCCCTCAAAGTGCGTAACCAAGCTGCTCACCTTCTGATTGTCGCCCTGATAGGCACGGAGGTTGGTCATTAGCTTCGTGCGGCTATTCCAATTGGCTAGGAATGCCTGAGACGCGCTGCCAGCGTCTTTGGAGGTGAATCCACCAGCGAGGGTGTAGTTGTCTTTGCCATCGTGCCAGATGCCATACAACGTGGTCGTAAGGGCATTGGGGGCTACGATGTAGTCGAAAGTCTTGTTCTGGATGTCGTAAATGAACGCAAAGCCGTTGGTCAGCTTGGTGTCGTAGTTGCCCACCGCCAACCCGCCCATGACGCTGTGAACGTAGACGTTCTTGGTGTCACCGTTATTGGGCGAGATGGTAGTCCAAGTACCGGAGCCGTCTAGCGAGCCTTGGTAGAGGCAACCAAGTGCGGAAGATCCTGTGGAAGTCCGTTTGTAGGAACCGACCCACTCAACGCCAGCAGGGTGGTTGTTGGGGCCGTAGCAGGAGGTATTCACCACGTCGTCAAAGTCAGGGCTGGTGTAGGCAAACTGATTCCATTGGCCGAGACTGCCGTTGTGGGACAGCGGACCGCAATAGATCAGCCCGTACTGCATTGACCCATCATCTAAAGTACCCGAGACAAAAACATCCTTGGAGTTGTTAACTCCACGAATGCCTTGGATACCAGTTTTCCCAGAGGCGGGGCAGTTAAACGGGGAGTAGGTGACAGGTAAGTTCATGGTGAGTTGTTCTTATGGATCCTCAATCGAGGTTCTTAATGTTCCCAGCCTTCCATTGCTTGCGCCACCGCCAGAGGAGGAAGGCAATGCCCAGCAATGAGCCGACGAGCGCGGCGACCTCGTTGACCTGCGAGAGCGAGACCATCGCAATCGTAGGCGTTGCAGCGGTCAGCAAGGCTTTTGTGTGGTCAGCGTTCATTTTGATTTCTTCGCCATGCGGTCACCGAACCACCAGCCGACGCAGTTAAACGCGGCGAAATTAATCTGCTCGACCATCGGCGTCCGCTCTGGCCCGACCGAGTGGAAATAAACCACGGTCGCGATGCCGACGAGCGCGAGCGTGATGAAGCCGATGAGGAAGCTGAACAGCAGCCGCGTGAAGATCGTGCCGAGAGAGCCGGCATGATCCTTGTTGTAGAGCCCGAGCGCGAACATCGTGAAGGTGAAGATCGTCGCGA
>JAURGE010000053.1 GCA_030833925.1 Alphaproteobacteria bacterium | reverse complement strand
GGTAGCGTGCCAAGTGGCTCATTCACTGTTTGGGGTTCCCAAAAAGATCGCCCGAGTGCGCACACAAGGTTACCTGGATGCTAACTATCGGGCGATGTTTGCAAAAGAACATATGCCTATCGACGTGATTATTTCACCAGAGGCAGAGGTCGCGCGCGCTGTAGTTCGACGCGTTACCGCTCCGGGAGCTTTTGATCTCATCCCCCTAATGGATGGTCAAGCCAGGCTGGTTGGGGTTAGAATTGGAGATGATTGTCCCATAATTAATACGCCATTGCGGCAGCTGACGGCTCTTTTTCCTGATCTGCAGATAACAGCAATCGCTATCGGTCGCGGGGATAAGTATTTTGTTCCAAGCTCCGACGATCAAATTTTTCCAATGGATCGTGTATATTTTATTGCTGCCACTGCCCACATTGACCGTGCAATGGCCGCTTTTGGGCATGAAGAACAAAAGGCGCGTCGAGTTTTGATTATAGGTGGTGGCAACATTGGTTTGATGATTGCCGATGCGCTTGATCAGGCTTCCATTGCGGTCCGAATGATAGAGAAGTCTGAGGCGCAGGCGGCACGAGCGGCAGAACTTGCTCCTAGTCTTGTGGTTATCAATGGTGATGCCCTGGAGCCTGAAATATTGGAGGAGGCAGGTGTTAAGGCGGCTGATACATCAATTGCTGTTACTAATGATGACCAGACCAATATTCTAGTTTCGTTGATGGCCAAACGCGTAGGTGCTGAAAGGACAATTGCTCTGATTAATAGAGCTTCATTTTCTACACTAGTCAGCCCACTTGATATCGACGTGGTAGTAAATCCAAGAGACATCACCATCAGTACAATCCTACGTCATGTTCGGCGTGGGCGCGTGAGGGAAGTGCATTCTATCGGGGACGGTTTTGGGGAAGTTCTAGAAATTGATGCGTTGGCAACCAGCGAAGTTGTGAACAAAACAATCTCTCAATTACAGCTTCCTGATGGAGCAATTGTTGGTGCTATTATGCGGGATGGCGAAATCGAGCTACCAAAGCCCAATGCTGTCATTAAGGAAGGTGATCGGGTAGTTGTATTTGCTGAAGAGGCTGCAGTGAGAAAATTGGAGAGATTTTTTGAGGTAAGGTTAGAATTTTTCTAATTAGGATGTTTTCAAATGGCTCGCACAGTTTACGTCAATGGATCCTATGTCTCTGAAAGAAATGCAGTAGTGCATTATGAAGATCGAGGGTACCAATTTGCTGACGGCGTATATGAGGTCATCCTAGTTCGTCGAGGACGTCTCATTGATGAAATCCAGCACTTAGATCGTTTAGAACGATCTCTCCGTGAACTATCAATTTCGATGCCAATGGGCAGACCTCCATTGGAAGCGGTAATACATGAAACGCTCAGGCGTAATTTTGTGCAGGAAGGTATCATTTATCTTCAGGTGACACGGGGTGTAGCCCCCAGAGATCATACGTTTCCAAAAGCTCCAATTTCTTCATTGGTTGTCGCAGCTAAGCGTCGGAATTGGCCTGCATCTGATTCTGAGCCAAAAGGGGGATTAGGAGTATTTGTTCGTGATGAGCGTTGGGCGCGGTGTGATGTGAAATCGATTAGTCTGCTGCCCAATGTATTAGCGAAGGAAAAGGCTAAACAGTTGGGAGCGGTCGAAGCAATCCTGGTATCGGATGATGGCACCGTTACAGAGGGTGGATCTTCGAATGTTTGGATTGTAGATCGCAAAGGGGCATTGCATACGCATCCACTAGGCCCCGAAATTCTTGGGGGCGTCACCAGAGGTGTCATTAAGCGTCTTGCAGAAGACGCGCAGATATCTGTGGTTGAAGAGCCATTTGATCGCAACGCTTTGATGAACGCTCGCGAGGTTTTCGTTACCAGCGCGACTTCTTTTGTAAAACCAATTTTAAATATTGATGGTGTTCAAATTGGTGATGGAAAAGTTGGGCCAGTAACTTCCAGGATATTCAGCTTATATAACGCTCACACGCTTGCTGGATAATTACTGGCAATATGACGTTCGACCTCAAGCGGAAGCAGTGTATAGTCGGTCTAATAATAATGAGATTGTGTTCAATGGGAACGCAACAAGCATAACGGTTGGTAAAAGATGATTGGGGTGAAATCACAGAACCTGCAGGACGTTTTTTTAAACACTGTGAGGAAACAAAAGCTTCCGGTTACAGTTTTTTTAATAAATGGTGTGAAGTTGCAGGGGGTAATAACTTCTTTTGACAATTTCTGTATGATGTTACGCCGTGAGGGCCACTCTCAGCTTGTATACAAGCACGCTATTTCGACAGTGATGCCATCGTCACCGGTTAACTTGCTTGAGGGCGCTGAAGTAACTGACGAGGAAAGCTAACTTGGGCCATGATTATGTTGCGGCCCGCGATGATGTATCGGAACGTGCTGTTATTCTGCGCCCCATTTTACGTGAAAAAGGTCCATCATCTCAGACCGCTGCATCTTTAAAAGAAGCAATATCTCTCGCTTCTGGGATCGGTCTAGAAGTGGTTTTTGCCCGTGAAGCCCAGGTTTCTAAACCGAAGGCTGCAACTCTTATAGGTGAAGGACTAATTGCTGAGCTTAGGCAAGAGATCAGTTTACAGAAGGCTTCTCTAGCAATATTAGATGTTTCCCTATCGCCAGCTCAACAGCGTAATTTGGAACGAGCGCTGGAAATTAAGGTCCTTGATCGGACTGGTTTAATCTTAGAGGTATTTGGAGCTCGAGCCAGAACTCGTGAAGGTGTGCTCCAAGTTTCTCTAGCTGCGCTGAGTTACCAGAGGACTCGTCTGGTGCGTTCTTGGACCCACCTTGAGAGGCAGCGCGGCGGAGCCGGGTTTACTGGTGGACCTGGTGAGCGGCAGATCGAACTGGATCGCCGTCAAATAGACAACCAAATAGATAGAATTAAGGCACAATTAGAGGATGTTCGTCGAACACGGGCACAGCATCGAAACCGGCGTCAAAGGACTAAAGCTTCCACTGTCGCTCTTGTTGGGTACACGAATGTTGGCAAATCAACGCTTTTTAATTTTTTAACAGGAGCCGGTGTTTTATCTGCTGATCAACTCTTTGCTACATTAGATCCGACCATGAGAGGAGTGACTTTGCCCTCTGGGGCTCAAATTATTCTCTCCGATACAGTGGGTTTTATAGCTGAGCTTCCCACCCAGTTGGTAGAGGCATTTCGGGCTACACTTGAAGAAGTAACTGAAGCCGACTTAATCCTCCATGTTCATGACCTTGCAGATCCCGAGCATGCTGTTCAGGCGGAAGATGTTCGGAAAGTCCTTTCTAGTTTAGGAGTGGACGGAGAAACAAAGAAAATCTTCGATGTCTATAACAAGGTTGATATAGCGGACCATAAGGATTTGGATTTGGTGCAGCCAGCTATAAACTTAGGCAAAGCGATGGCCGTATCGGCTATCTCAGGAGAGGGAACGGAGACTTTACTCAATTCTATTGATAAAGCCCTGGCTGCAGATGGTTCAGAAGTTGTAGTGCGCCTTTCCTGTACTGCGGGCGATGCAATTGCCTATCTTCACAGAACTGCTTTTACGATAACGTCTGAAGCTGATGGTGAGAATTTGATTGTGCGTGCAAAATTACCAAAGTTGGACGTTGACCGATTTGTTAAACAATGGGCAGGCGTGGCAGTTGTAGAATCTGTGGGGACCATCGATTGAATCCTGATATCGATTTTTCAGCGGTTTGTAGAGCAATAGAAGAAGTCGCAAATGCTGAAATTAAGCCAAAACTTGGAGTTCTTTCTCGTTCTGAAATTTCAGAAAAATCTGCTGGCGACTTTGTTACAAGTGCAGATCTCGCGGTTGAAAGGCAATTGGGAGAGAGACTTCGAGATATAATGCCTTCAGCAGATATTTTAGGTGAAGAGGCTGTTGCTGAGGGGCGAGCGTCAGTTGCCTCTTTACGGGATGACCGCTTGCACTGGGTAATTGACCCCATAGATGGCACAGGTAACTTCGCGACGGGTTACCCTTTGGTCGCGGTGATTGTGTCCCTGATTCAAGCAGATGAAATCCTTGCGGGCTGGATACATGATCCATTCGGCAATCGTACATTGGAGGCATCTCTTGGTGGGGGTGCCTGGATGTCGGGTAGGCGTCTTTCTTGCCATCGCCCTGATGATTTGCGCCTTATGAATGGTTCGGTGTACGGCAGAAGATTCCGCGATCGGCCTTTGTTTCAAGATACTTGGGGGCGAGGCCGCGCTAAGCTGGGGGCAATTTGGAATGCAAGGTGTGTCGGTCACGAACACTTAGCTCGGGTAAGTGGCCTTGCTCATTTTGGGTGTTATTCCAGGTTGTTACCGTGGGACCATGCCGCTGGTTTTTTAATGCATAGAGAGGCTGGTGGTATCGCCCGTAGAATAGATGGGAGTTGTTATAGACCCTCAGATCCTTCTATTGGTGGTTTATTAGCTCCAGATCGTGAAATCTGGCGTGAATTATGGAATATTCTTGTGGGCGACGGCGAGCCGCCAGAGCTAGAAGCTGATTAGGGAAATTTAATATGGCTAAAGTTGCGTTTCTTGGTCTTGGTGTAATGGGGTTTCCAATGGCTGGTCACCTTGCAGCAAACGGGCATGAGGTCACGGTTTTCAATAGGAACCAGGCCAAGTCAGCAGAATGGGTGAAAATTCATGGTGGTAAGGCTGCAACAACCCCAAAAGCAGCAGCAGTAGACCAAGAATTTGTTTTTTCCTGCGTCGGCGATGACCCTGATGTATTGGAAGTTACAGTTGGTGAGGATGGAGCCTTTCACTCGATGTCTAAGGGCGCGATCTTCGTTGATCACACCACTGCCTCTGCTGATTTAGCTCGGCAGCTTTCGGAAAAAGCCGCTTCTGCTGGGTTTAATTTCTTAGATGGGCCCGTTTCTGGTGGCCAGGCCGGTGCAGAGAATGGTGTTTTAACAGTAATGTGCGGAGGCGAGGTGGCACCATTTGAGCTGGCTAAGCCTTTAATGGAGTGTTATGGCCGCGCAGTTACCCTGATTGGAGAAGCAGGAGCAGGTCAGCTTGCTAAGATGGTAAATCAAATTTGTATTGCAGGATTGGTCCAGGGTCTCTCGGAAGGCATCAATTTTGGAATGAAAGCAGGCCTGGATATGAACCTAGTATTAGGGGTTATTTCTAAAGGGGCCGCCCAGTCTTGGCAGATGGAAAACCGAGGATCAACCATGGTGCAAGGTAAGTTTGACTTTGGCTTTGCAGTTGATTGGATGAGAAAAGATCTCCGAATTGTTTTGCAGGAAGGTGAACGTAATGGGGCTCGCTTGCCCGCAACTGCTTTGATTGATCAGTTCTATAAAAATGTGCAGCAAGATGGTGGAGGGCGCTGGGATACTTCCAGCCTAATTCATCTACTCTCCAAGAATTAATTATTTGTGTTTGATAAGGTTCCAGGCTTCATCCTGAGTGGCTAGATCTGCACCTTCGGGGTCATGGCCGTCTTCAATTAATTTTTTTTCCATCGCCTTAAAACGGTGTTCAAACTTGCGATTGGCTGCTTCAAGAGCTTTGTTGGGGTCAATATCGAGTTTTCTTGCCGTATTAATTACAGAAAATAGCAGATCGCCAACCTCTTCAAATAGTTGTTCCTCGCTTTGGTGGACGGCTTTGACAACCTCCAGCATCTCTTCCTGCGTTTTTGCGAAAGCCGAATGCCAGTCGGGGAAGTCGAACCCTATGCGTGCTGCACGCCGTTGCAGTTTTAGCGCACGTGCCTGCGGCGGCAGAGTTCTTGCGACACCATCTAGCGCGCTGGGTGTTTCACCATCTTTTAGTTTTTCCTGACGTTCTGCTGCTTTTATCTTTTCCCAATTTCCCTGTTTTAGGGGCGCAGTTAGACCATCTTTGTCAGGAAAAACATGCGGGTGTCGCCGGAGCATTTTTTGCGTAATAGCATCGGCTACATCGGCGAAGGAAAAGTTGCCTCCTTCCTCCGCAATTTGTGCTTGGAAAACAACCTGAAGAAGAATGTCTCCAAGCTCGTCACGAAGATCATCGGCATCTTCTCGCTCTGCAGCATCGGCAGCTTCATAAGCTTCTTCAATAGCATAGGGCGCTATACTTGTATGGGATTGCTGCAGGTCCCAGGGGCACCCATCAATTGGGTCGCGCAGGCGACGCATAATTTCAAGAAGTTGTGCAAGACTAGATTGAGCGTTCGTCGGGCTTGCTCTCATAGAAGATGAGACTCCGTTCAAAAGAAAAATTCGAATTTCACCGGCAAAATTTGAACATATTTCGATTGTAGCCTCTGTGAAATAAACGCTCCATATTGCAGGTGCCTTTGATCAAATAGAGTGAGAGCATTTTTTAAGTGAACGCCATTGTGCTTGGAGGAAAAAATGACTCTTTTTTGGAAGACTACCTTGGCAGCGATGTTTTTTAGCCTTTTGGGCAATTTCGGAAATTCGCAAGCGGATACAAAGTTTCCCCTTGAGTTAAATCGGCTTGAGCAAGATGGCGATGTTTGCAGAGTTTACCTGCTGATCAAAAATTCTGAAGTGGCGACTATCGAAGTCTTTAAACTCGATCTCGTTTTTTTTGATAAAGAGAACATCATTCAAAATCGTTTGTATGTAGAGCTAGGCCCTTTGCCAGGGTCAAAAACCGGTGTTCGGTTATTTGATATTCCAGAAACACAATGCCAAAGCATGGGATCGATTTTGGTCAATGATGTAGTCGAATGCGAAGGGACTAGTGCGGGTCGGCTTCATTGCTTACAGCGACTGGAGCTCAGTTCTCGCGCAGGTGTAGCATTAAAGTACTAAGATTATAGCTTGGTTGGGTTTGGTGCGTCGCCATAGACGGCTTTTGGATCAAAAACCTTCTCCGTCTCTTCAAATATCAAATCGTGCTGTTCACTATCTCCAACAGGTCGTGAGCGATAGAAACATGAACGATATCCAACATGACAACTGGCACCACCTGCTACATCTACCCGGAGCCAGACACAATCTTGATCGTCGTCAATTCTGAATTGAACAACCTTCTGAACAAGGCCGCTTGTAGCACCTTTATGCCAAAGCATCTCTCGGCTACGACTCCAGTAATGTGCTTCACCGGTTTCAATGGTGCGCAGAAGTGCTTCCTCATTCATATACCCGTGCATTAGCAGCTCGCCAGACTGATAGTCGGTAGTTACAACGGGAATCAGACCTTGGTCATCAAATTTAGGCGCCAGTTCAACACCTTCTTCAACTTGCTCAATTGTCTTACGGTCAAAAAATAATCTACTTGCCATGGATCAAAAGGCCCCTAAAGAAAGTGGCTTATCTGGAATTAGCGCTATACATACTGTCCTATAACAAGATTTCCAAGCGATCTAATGAGACTGGAGCGAATACCCATGGCCAGCGACGCAAGCTTTGGTGAAAGTAGCAGCGAGTCTGCGGACTTGGCGCAGGAGGAGATCGTCGAGGAATTTAGTTTCTTCGATGATTGGGCCGACCGGTATCGTTATATCATTGATCTTGGCCGTAATTTGGATCAATTGGCAGAGGTTAATCGAACAGACGGTAATTTAATAAGGGGGTGCCAGTCACGCGTCTGGTTAGCAGCGCGTGAGGAAGCAGGTAAATTGAAATTTCAGGCAGCAACTGATGCTGCGATAGTTGCGGGTCTCATTGCGCTCATCATGAGAGTTTATGACGGCCGAACAGCTGATGAAATTTGTAAAATAGAACCTTGGTTTGTGGAAAAAATTGGTTTGAAAGATCATTTAAGCCCGACGCGCTCAAATGGACTGCACGCTATGCTCTCTAGGATACATGGAATTGCCGAGGCTGCATTATGACTAAAGACCAAATGCGCGAGTTATATAATGATCGTATAATGGAGCTGGCCAATAATATTCCTTTGCAGCGTCGACTAGATGCACCCGACATAACTGTGGAACGTCGAAGTCCACTATGCGGCTCACGGATCACAGTTGATATTCAAATTATTAGTAATCAAATAACCGACTATGGCCATGTGGTTCGTGCGTGCACTCTTGGCCAAGCGGCTGCATCCATTATGGCTGGTCATGTGATAGGATCAGACAGTGATACTCTTCGCAGGATAGCAGAGGGTGTGCGCAGGCTCCTTAAAGATGGTGATGACAAGATTGCGGACGAGTGGCCCGAGCTGCGCTATCTTGTTCCCGCGCATGAGTATAAATCGCGTCATGGATCTGTATTGCTTGCGTTTGAGGCTGTAGAGCAAGCGGTTAATCAGGCACAGCAGAAATAGGATGTAAAAATTGACTGAGATTTTTGATTTAGTAGTGCGTGGTGGAACTGTAGTAACCCCTGGTGGGCTCGCTGTCGCCGATATTGGTGTTAATGATGGCCGTATTGTTCGATTTGCTGCATCGAACACATTGCAGGCTGGGGAGGTATTTGACGCGCAGGGCTTGCACGTTCTTCCTGGAGTAATTGATACCCAGGTGCACTTTCGAGAGCCAGGAGGTGAGCATAAGGAAGACCTAGCAAGCGGAGCCGCTGCTGCAGCAATGGGCGGTGTGGTCGGTGTTTTTGAAATGCCTAACACAAACCCGTCTACGGATAGCGTGGAAGCGCTGCAGGATAAATTGTCCCGAGCATCTGGGCGTATGTGGGTAGATCACGCCTTCTATGTTGGCGCAACAGACCGCAACCTAGATCAGTTAAACGTGCTTGAACTTGAAAAAGGTTGCTCCGGGGTAAAGATCTTCATGGGAAGTTCAACCGGGGGGCTTTTGCTCGAGGACGATGCCAATCTTATTAAGGCATTAAAAAATGGACATCGACGCGTGGCGGTTCATGCAGAAGATGAGCCTAGGCTTAGAGAGCGGAAAAAGCTTGCAGAGGAAGCCGCCCATCCACGTGCTCATCCTTTATGGCGTGATGTGGATACAGCATTAACTGCAACACGTCGGCTCATTTCTGCAGCGCGCCAAACTGGCAGAAAAGTTCATGTCTTGCACGTTACAACCGCCGAGGAGATGCAGTTTCTTGCGACCCAAAAGGATTTGGCCACGGTAGAGACCACCCCTAATCACCTGACACTTTTTGCACCCGATTGCTATGAGCGCTTGGGGACGCGAGCACAAATGAATCCTCCGGTCCGAGAGGCGCATCATCAAGCTGCTATTTGGCAAGCTATTAATGATGGAGTAGTTGATATTCTTGGGTCTGATCATGCTCCACATACCCTTCAAGAAAAAGCTGGCACATATCCAGCTACTCCCTCAGGTATGCCTGGCGTTCAGACTTTAGTCCCCGTCATGCTAACTCATGTGAATGCTGGAAAGCTTAGTTTGGGGCGCTTTGTCGACCTAGTGTGCGCTGGTCCACAACGAGCGTTCGGTTTGGTTGGCAAAGGTCGCATAGCACTTGGCTACGATGCAGATTTCACCATTGTAGACATGCAAGCTGACTGGGAAATCTCAGACGATTGGATAATGAGCAAATGTAGTTGGACGCCTTATCACGGGTTTAAAGCTTCAGCTCGGCCCATCGCTACGATTATTCGGGGTCAGCAAGTTATGCGGGACAACCAACTTCTAGGACAGCCTGGAGGGAAACCTATTCGCTTCCAGGACACTCTCGGTACGATGGAGCACTGATGCCATGATCGTAGACTGCCATGCGCATTTTGCTCCTGAAGTTATGTTTCAGAAGTTGGGAAAAGCTGCCAACAAATTTCCCAACATTCAGCTCTTGGCCCAAGATGGGAAGTATCGCTTGGCCTTTGTGGGAGGACAGCCTACCCGACCAGTTATGCCGCGCCTTCGTGAAACTGAAGAGCGGTATGATTGGATGGATAGGGAAAGATTAGATTTCCAAGTCTGTGGAGGTTGGCTTGATGCCTTTGGCTATGAGTTGCCGCCTGTTGAGGGTGAGGCCTGGGCGCGCTTCACTAATGAGGCTTTATTAGAGACCGTAAATAATGAGAAGCGCCTCTTTCCGCTTGCTACCGTTCCTCTTCAAGATGGGGAGCGGGCTGCGAGAGTTCTTGAAGACGCAATGAAAGATGGAGCTAGAGGGGTAATGATTGGCACCCAGCCGGAGGGCGTGGGGCTCGGCAAGGCTGCAGGCCTTGATGATGATCACTTGAAGCCTTTCTGGGCAGCTGCGTCTGACCTCGAAGCCACCGTATTTATCCACCCTGAGTATGACACGCTTGATCAGCGAGTTACGGCTTATGACATGGTTAATGCTGTTGCACGTATCAATGATCTTACCACCGGGGTCGCCCGCATAGTATTTGGCGGAGTTTTATCAAAAAATCCTGGTGCAAAAGTGGTTGTTGCAACGGGAGGGGCCGCACTGCCGTATGCGCTTGGGCGTATGATGCGGCACCACAGCCTTCATCCAGATGCTATGGCTGATCCTAAAAAAGAGTTTTCGCATCTCTACTTTGATACAATCGTTTTTGAGCCAGAAACCTTGGATTATCTCGTTTTAAAAGTAGGACCTGATAAAATTATGCTTGGTTCGGATTGGCCATTCCCAATTGGGGATTTTGAACCTCGTAAAGTGGTTGAAGCAGCAAAATTATCAGAAATTGATAGAGCTGGGATATTGGGTGGTAATGCCGCCCGTATTTTTGGATTGGAGATATAAAACATGAATGGGGCAGCCGAACGCATCTTTGAGCGGGCTAAGTGGCTGCTAAAGGACATGGTAGCCTTTGATACGGTGAGCCATCGATCGAATTTAGAGTTGATAAAATATATTGAGCAATATCTGAGCAATAATAATATAAGTTCATATAGAGTGTTAAGTGAATGTGGTGATAAGGCAAATCTTTTTGCTACTATCGGACCTGAAGTTAACGGTGGTTTAATACTATCAGGCCACGTGGACGTAGTGCCGGTTGAGGGGCAGGCTTGGACTCACGATCCGTTCGACTTGGTTGAACGAGATGGCAAGTTATTTGGCCGTGGTTCCTGCGACATGAAGGGTTTTGTGGCGCTTGCTCTCGCATCTGCTCCCGAATTTAAGAATTTGGAGCTTTCTCGGCCAGTTCATCTAGCCATTTCATATGATGAGGAAGTTGGTTGCCTTGGCGTCCGTGGGCTTATCCAGGACCTAGTGAATAAGGACGTCCGACCTGCTATGTGCATAGTTGGTGAACCTACTAGCATGCAACCGGTCGTGGCGCACAAGGGGAAGTGGAGTTATCGTGCGGTTGTAACAGGGCTGGAAAGGCATTCTAGTCTTGCCCCACAGGGTGTGAATGCGGTGGAGTATGCTGCTGAGGCGATAGCTTTTCTTAGAAAAATGCATAAAGAAAAGATTAAAAATGGGGCCAGGGATGAAATGTTCGACCTCCCTCATACAACCATCCATGTCGGTGTTGTTAATGGAGGCTCTGCTGTAAATATCGTTCCCAATCAATGCACCTTTGCCTTTGAATTTCGTTACATTCCTGCCGATGATCCCAGGGCTATAATGGATCGTTTTGTCGAATTTATTCGGGGCGAATTAGAACCCGAAATGAAGGCGATTGACACTCACTGCGGGTTTGAATTGATAGAACGCTCCGTAATTCCTGGTTTGAATATCAATAGCGATGCAGAGGTTGTACGTCTTGCAAAGGCATGTGCTTCGCGTAACGATCATGGCAAGGTTGCTTATGGAACGGAAGCTGGTTTGTTTCAGTCAATGGCAGATATTCCAACTGTAGTTTGCGGCCCGGGAGATATCGCACAAGCGCATAGGCCTGACGAATTCATCTCACTAGAGCAATTGGAAAAAGGCGGCCAATTTTTTGAGAGGTTAATGCAAAGATTGGGGCCGCTCAGCTAGGGGATTAGAGCATTGGACAATGATCGGATATTTGAGCCCTTTGAGGATGGCTTAGTACAACCGCCTTATCGATCAGAAAAATATGCAAGCACTGGTCGTATGGCTCCGGACAATGTCCATCCCATCGCCCCCCGCACTGCGACTGAGCTTTCTGGCCCCATATTTGCTCGATCGGCGGACGAAGACCGGAACTTGGTATCTGGCAAGGGTGGACAGGCGATAGGGTCGTTGATGCGTCTTAAGGTACGCGTGCTTGATGAGGATGCTCGTCCACAACCAGGTTCTTTTATTGAAATTTGGCAAGCTAATGCAGCGGGTAAGTATCAACACCCCCAAGATCAGAGAGACGCGCCGATCGATCCAAATTTTCGGTCATGGGGCCGCGGTGTTGTCGACGCTAATGGCGAAATTGACTTCATAACAATCCGTCCCGGCGCATATCCTGTGCCAAATTCTGGAGGCTGGTGGCGCCCGCCCCATATTCATTTGTCGGCTTATGGGTCGACGTTTTTGTCACACATTATTACGCAGCTTTATTTTCCAGGCGATCCACTCAATGAGATCGATGGCATCTTCCAAGGTATCCCAGACCCTGTCGCTCGAGAGCGTCTGGTTCTTAAACCAGATGCTGACTCGGGAATTCCGGAGGCAGCTCTTGGTTTTCGTTTCGATCTCGTTTTAAGAGGTCGCAGTCAAACTCCTCTTGAGAATTGACCCAATGACCAGATTGACACCAACAGCTGCCCAAACCGTAGGGCCATTCTATTCATACGGACTTTTAACAAAAGAAGATTGTGTAGTAGCAGGACCTACCGCACTCGGTCGCCATATCAAGCTGGTAGGAAAGCTTATCAACCGAGATGGTAATCTATGCCGTGATGCGTTGATAGAGATTTGGCAGGCTGATGCAGCAGGGCTTTATAACGGGCGTGATGCAGATGCTGATCCAGCCGTAAAAGGCTTCGGAAGGACCCTTACTGATGAAAATGGTTCTTTTGAATTTCAGACAGTCTTGCCAGGCGCGTGCCCTGGATCAGGAAATAGCTGGCAGGCACCACATTTTGCTGTTGGTCTGTTTGCTGGTGGGCTCACTCGTAGAGTGGTAACGCGTATCTATACGCCCGATAGTCCTGAACTCGAGGAAGATGAGGTTTTAACGCAACTGGGAAAGGAAGCGGCAAAGACCCTCATTGGTCGTTGGGTAAGTGAGAACACCTTGGAGTTTGACATTCGTCTGGCAGGAGAGGGGGCTACAGCTTTCTTGCAAGATTAGTTGTTGGGCACCAAAGTCTGAAGCGTATGCAGCACAGCTTTGGGTTTGTCGGGCCAAAGCCCATGTTAAAGTTTTGTTTTAGAGTCAGTGTTTGCTTCTAATTTTCCACGCATAGTTAAAGGCAGCTGCGCCAGCATAAATAAACCAGTCACTGGGGCGATAAAAAAGACTTTGAACGTTACCCAGTCGTCATCCCCAAGATTACGCCAGGCCAATTCATTTGCTAGTACCAGGAAAGCAAAGAACAGCCCCCATCTCACGGAGAGTTTCATCCAAACAGACTCTGATAGATTAAATTGTGCGGCAAAGAATAGGCGCATTACTGGGATATTTCGCAGCCACCCCAATAGTAAGGCAACAGACATTAAACCATTAAATAGACTGGGTTGTATCTTTATAAAAAGTGAATTACCCGCCCAGAAAGCTGCAATTGTTAAAAGTGCGGAAACTAACACGGAGAAGATGACAAAACGCGCCAGTCTCTTTTCAATTATCCAAGTGATGATCAGGATGGTCGCCGCTAATCCGATGCTAGATGCAGCACCAACGAAAATATTGTAGAGGCTATTACCAACAAATAGGGCTATGAGCGGTAATATCTCAATTGCAAGGGATCCTATACGCATAGCGAAGCAGTGTATCGTAAAAAAGTTTTGTTTGCATTTCATAAAGCTATGAAATGATCAAAGAACCCTTTTTGTAGGGACGGACTGCATTTTACAGGCGTATTTAAGGGGAACGGCTAATTTTGCTCTATTTACTCTCTAACAAGTAAATGAATGGTGACCCCAACGGGAATCGAACCCGTGTTTCCGGCGTGAAAGGCCAGCGTCCTAACCGCTAGACGATGGGGCCACATGTATACCGCGCCTTATGGCTCAAACCCCGCAAGAGCGCAACCCCTAGTGAAGTAACGTTAATCCCTAACAGGCCCTGGAAGGCTAAAGGCACAATGTACACATCCGCCTCATTACATATTGCGGAAAGTTTTGATGGCAAGCCATAAAATGATCAAAGATGTTTTGATCTCGAGAGACGCTCGCCTCCGTCCACCGCGATAACCTCTCCCGTTACAAAATTTGCGCGTGTTAGGTAACTGGCAGCCTCCGCGACGTCTGTAGGGCTAGCCCCTCGCTCTAGTAATGTCATTCTCTGAAGCTCCGTAAAACGTGCTTGCGACATATCTGGAGGCGGCAATGTCATTCCTAAGGCTATTCCGTTCACACGTATTCTAGGGGCTAGAGAGACAGCAAGGGTTTGAGTTAGTCCAAGAAGAGCAAACTTGCTTATGCTATAACTAAAGAACGAAGAATCTGGGTTAAATGACTTTTGATCTAGCAAGTTAATTATATTGCCTTCTAAGCTGTCTGGAAGATTCTTCGCCATGGAAGCCGCAAGCTCAGCAGGTGCTCGGGCATGAATAGCCATATTCCTGTCGAAATCATTCGAAGCAAAGTTAATTGCCCTATCTTGCTCGAAAATTGACGCATTATTTACTAAACAGGTGATTGGTTGACCTGCTTTCATCGATGCCTCAGGTAAGATCGATT
>JAURGE010000052.1 GCA_030833925.1 Alphaproteobacteria bacterium | reverse complement strand
TGCCAGGCACTTCTGCACCCATTGGGCTCACACGTTCTGGGCTACCGGTAGGGGTACAAATTATTGCGCCCTACCTTGAAGATCTAACGGGGATTGAGTTTGCAAAGATGCTGGAGCACGACTATCAGGCCTTCGAGCCACCACCAGGTTATTGATGACGGTGCGCGAGGCTGCGAGAAATGTATTCCTAACTGATGGTGGTTGGGAGAACGCCGATATCAATTGGCTGGCAGGAGACGCGTCGTTTCGCCGTTATGCCCGGCTAAACCAAGCTGGAAAAACCGCGATGTTAATGGAT
Organism: Alphaproteobacteria bacterium; assembly: GCA_030833925.1. GTDB lineage: Bacteria > Pseudomonadota > Alphaproteobacteria > Bin95 > Bin95 > VMCJ01. The sequence continues at coordinate 14,453 of JAURGE010000052.1, read as the reverse complement.
GCACCGCCACCAAAAGAGAGCGTTGGGCCATTTTTAAGAGTAGGCAAAATTCTTTCAGAAGCAGGGATCAAAACTCCTCAAGTTCTGAGAGCAGATCAAAACAATGGGTTTCTGTTGTTGGAAGACTTTGGAGACGACACTTTTACTCGATTGCTAAATCGTGGAAAAAATGCAGCAACACTGTATGACATGGCAGTTGATGCTTTAATTCGAATGCGTCGAGAGATAGTTCAGCAGCCGAGCGAGATTCCAGACTATTTGCCGTCCACGCGGGCTGAGCATCTTTCGATTGTGTTAGATTGGCTTTGGCCAGAAATTCTGCCAACTAAGCCAACCGTTATGCAACGCAATGAGTTCATCGATTTATGGCGGAATGCCTTGGTTAAAGCGCCGACTCTCGGAACAGGGTTGGTGCATAGGGATTTTCACGTCGACAACCTTATGCTCCTCGGCGATGGAACCTGTGGTGTCCTTGATTTTCAAGACGCGGCCTGGGGACCTCTGGCATATGATCTCGCTTCATTGATTGAAGATGCTCGACGACCGCTCGAGCCAGCTATTCGAACCCGTTGTATCGAGAGATATACGGAAGCTTTTCCGGAACTTAAAGAAAATGAAGTCATAGATGCTATCGCTGTGCATGGAGGACAGCGGCATATGCGTGTGGTAGCGCTATGGGTGCGTCTCTGGCGACGGGATGGCAAACCGAACTATCTCCGTCACATGCGACACACATGGAACCTCCTCGAGGCAAGCCTTTGCCACCCAATCCTCGCAGAGGTGCGTGCATTTTTGACTAAACATATGCCCAATGAGGCTCGAGAGCAGGCAATCATGCTCGGCGATACCGTTAAATGACAAAGGCTGATTCGTTGGAGATTGCCCGTCTCGCGATTGCTCCCAGAGATCCCTCTCGCGTGGATTATGGGATGGTTTTAGCCGCTGGCCGGGGAACACGACTTGGAGCCCTCGGGCGGCAAACTCCAAAGGCTTTACTTGAGGTGGGTGGAGAGTTTCTTATTGATCAAGCATTAGCAGGCCTAGAAGTCGCGGGAGCTGTCGGTGCAGTAGTCAACGCTTCACATTTGAAGAAGCAAATCCAGAGCCATCTTATAAAAGCGCAACCACCGCTCCCTGTGCAGCTGTCTCTAGAGGAGGAGCCTCTCGAAACGGGTGGAGGTATTGTTAAAGCTTTACCGTTACTTGGCAGCTCTCCGTTCTTCGCAGTGAATGTTGACATCTGGTGGGCAGGATCGCTCGCTGCTGGGCTTGAAACCCTAAAAAAGGCGTGGCGACCAGATGCTATGGACGTCCTCCTTCTGGTTCTGCCAACAGTTCGAGCCAATGGGTATGTTGGCAAAGGCGACTTCTATATGGATGGCATTGGGCGCTTGGCGCGCAAGCATGAGGCTGAGACCGCACCGTTTCTATTCACTGGCGCTCAGATCCTGCATCCAAGAGCGTTTATTGATCCGCCAGACGGTACCTTTTCTTTAAATAAAATATACGACCGCGCAGCTATTGCTGGTCGTCTATTTGGGGTGAGCCACTCGGGAGGATGGCTAGATGTAGGAACACCCTCGCGGCTTGCACAAGCTCGTGCGCTGGCGGACGAGAATAACCAACCATCACTGTTATGAAATCGTCTGTTCTGAAAGGCGTTTACACAATTGCCGCCGGAAACGGGTTCTTAAATGATCTCGCGCACGGGCTGAAAACGGCATTCGCCGATGAAAAACTCGCGCGAACCCGTATTTATCTCCCAACAAGGCGCGCTTGTCGCGATTTGACTGAAGCATTCCTTGGGCTCCCAGACTCAGCAGGCCTCCTTCCTCGCGCATATCCGCTTGGTGATGTGGACGAGGATGAACTTACCTTCTCGGCTTTAGAACCCGCTTTGACGGCCGCTGAATTAGCAGCTGACCTACCTCCAGCCATCTCATCAGTAGAGCGAAATTTCTTCCTAGCAAAACTTATTCAGGCAAAACACGCTAGCGAGAATAAAAGTGAACTGCCGCTAGCGGGAGCACTTCGGCTTGCCGATGCACTTGGAAAATTTCTTGACGATCTTGCTATAGAGCAAACAGATGCGGCGACTATCCGCACTCTTCAGTCTGATCAGTTTGCTGAACACTGGCAAAAAGTAATGAAATTTTTAGAGATCGTAATTGATGTATGGCCAGCCTACTTAGAGGAAAACGGACGGATCGATTCCGCCACAAGGCGAGTGAAATTACTAGAAGCACAGGCCACGATATGGCGGGAGCTACCACCCAGTGGCCCTATTCTGATAGCAGGTTCAACAGGTTCTCTTAAATCTACAAGGGCATTAATGAAATCACTTCTTGCAGCTCAAGAAGGGATCATCGTCCTTCCAGGCTTCGAACAGGAAACTGATCCGGATGAAATAGCTGCCATTCTTACGTCACCAACTCACCCGCAGCACGTGATGATGAAAACATTAGAGGATCTTCAGCTAAGTACTTCAGACGTTAAGGCTTGGCCTGCGAAAGACAGGGAGCAAACTAGGCACCGCCGCCGCTTTATCCAAGAAGCCATGCGGCCTGCAGAAAAGGTCTCGGAGTGGCGCAACTTAAAATCAGATGAATTGGTTAGAGGTATTCAAGGTATTAGGCGGGTAGATGCGCCAAATGAGGAAACCGAAGCTCGAGTAATTGCTCTCTGGCTCCGCGAGCAGGCGGAGAATGGACCAGCAGCACTGGCTACGTCCGACCGTAAGCTGGCTCGTCGGGTAGCAAGCGAGCTCAAGCGTTGGAATATCGAGGCTGATGATTCGGCTGGACAACCACTAATTGAAACACCAGCAGGTACTTTTCTTCGTCTGATTGCGCTGGCAACCGCACCTGAAGCCAGCATATTGGATCTGTTAGCCCTCTTAAAACATCCACTAACGGCTGGAGGGATGTCCCGGGGTCGTTTCAGGCGTCGCGCCCGCGCACTCGAAATCAAGGTTTGGCGAAATGATAAACATCAACGTCGGGCTCGAGATCTTGAGACAACGGTTTCCTTGCTGCGAGAAGAGGGAGAGCTCCTACTCGCAAATTTTGCGGAACACATCCTAAACGCAATCCACTTAATAAAACGGCTGCAAGCTCAAGGACCGCACCCCCTGAGTAAGTTTTTAGAGGCAAATATTCGAGTAGCCGAGACGCTTGCTACTGACGACGTTAACTCAGGTGCGTCCAGACTATGGCAAGGAGAATCAGGTGAAGTAGCAGCGAACGTGCTCAGCGAATTACTTGACGTGGCTGAATCAAGCCCGCCATTACTTTCCGAAGATTATCCAGAGGCGTTAACTGCGCTACTAGCGGCTTCGGTTGTTCGCCCACGTCGGACAATAACAAACAAAATAGCAATATTAGGTGTGTTAGAAGCGCGCCTAGGTGGTTGGCCAGCTATAGCGCTAGGTGGCCTTGAAGAAGGTGTTTGGCCTCGCGCACCGTCTGCTAATCCTTGGTTGAGCCGAGGAATGCGCTTAGCTGTTGGCATGTCAGATACAGAACGCCGTGTTGGGCTTTCTGCTCATGACTTTACCAACCTTCTCTGCCTACCAAATGTACTATTAACTCACAGCAGTCGCCGCGATGGGGCGCCGACCAAACCATCACGTTGGTTATCTCGGCTAGATGCTGTTACCGCGGCGGCAGGGACAAAGAGTCTAAGATCTGAGGAAGGAGTATACCTTGACTGGGCTCTAAAGTTAGATCCTTCACTGCCCATGGCTGCCATTCCTGCACCAGACTTCGCTCCTCCCATCGAGGCCAGACCGCGACGGTTATCTGTGTCCAGTCTAATCCGTTTGAGAGAAGATCCATATGCGGTTTACGCAGAGCGAATTCTTGGTGTTAAGCCTTTAAGGTCGGTGGACCCAGCGCCGAGCCCAGCTGACCGAGGCACTATTGTTCATGCGGCCTACGAAAGATTCCTTGAAAGATGGCCAGCGTCTCTACCGCCCGATATTCAAGCGGCATTAGTGGAGGCTAGCAATGAAATTTTCTCCGAGTATGAGGGAAATCCAGATGTTGCCGTCTTCTGGAGACCTGCTTTTTCCCGAGCGGCTAAATGGGCTGCCAAGGCAGAGCCTGCCAGGAGAGACCACTTCAAAATTATTAAAACCCATGCGGAGCTACAAGGCGAAGCGACCATGGTGGGCCCAGGTGGAACTTTCCACATTCACGCCCGCGCTGATCGAATAGATATTCTGGCATCTGGTGCAATTGCGATCGCCGATATCAAGACTGGAGCTACTCCGTCCAGGACAGATATACAGACAGGGAAAGCGCCACAACTACCGTTGGAAGCAGCCATCGCTCTTTATGGTGAGTTTAGTACGTTAGGTCATCGGCCAACTGAAGCGTTGAGTGTATGGAAACTAGGTGGCCGTGATGGTGGCAACGTCGTAGAGCTAGAAGGCTCTTTTGTAAAAGATGCAGCAGAGACTGTCTGGGAAGGTCTTAAGCGCCTGATTAGCGGCTTTGACAACCCAAATACGCCTTATCTCTCAGAACCGCGGGGACCAGTTCGCTATTCCGACTACCGTGTTTTGGCCCGCCTACGTGCTGACCTTGGGGACGACACATGACCTTCGACTCCAATCCCGTCAACCTTGCTACGCAGTCCCAACATATCGTTGCCAACCCCAAAATCTCAGCCTGGGTTGATGCATCAGCGGGCTCAGGCAAGACAAAGGTACTTACAGACCGAGTTCTAAGATTGATGCTCGCCGGCCAAGCGCCAGAGCGAATCTTGTGCCTTACCTTTACGAAGGCTGCATCAGCGGAGATGACCAACCGGGTAACGGACCGCCTTGCTCACTGGGCTACTGCAAAAAATAATAACATTTTAGAAGAGCTCCGCGGGCTCGGTGAGACAAATGCTAGCGCCACACTGATAGCCCGTGCGAGAACCCTTTTTGCCCGTGTTATCGACGCTCCGGGTGGCTTAAAAGTACAGACTGTTCATTCCTTTTGCCAGTCAGCTCTGGAGCGGTTTCCAGCAGAAGCGGGCGTGCCACCCGGCTTTCAAACACTAGATGAGCGAACGGCTAGCAACTTATTACGCGAGGCCCGAAATCGCACCCTTCGCAGCATTATGGAAGAAAAACAGGAAGCAACCCTTTCTCGGGCACTGGACCACCTAGTAATAAGAGGTGAGGCCGATGCCCTAGATAATCTTCTCCAAGCGTTCCTCTCAGAACGGGCCCGCATCACGGAGCTAGGAGGGTGGAATGAGGCAGCACAAGCCAGCTTGGCCCTCCTTGGTTTTAACTCCCTGGCTCACGCAGAGGCGGCCTCCTTACTTGGCTCTTTGCCAGATCAATTAGAGAAAGACCTTTATCGCTTGGTCGAAGCATACGGAGTTGGAGGCAAGACAGATGAGGCTCGGGGTGCAGAAATTGCAACCTGGCTCGCTATGCCCAAAGAAGAGCGCAATGCAGCCGTAAATATTCTTTTCTCTGCTTTTTTCACCGGCGGTGGTGAGGAAACACCTCGCGCACAAGTCGCTTCTAAGCATGTTCTTTCAGTCCACCCCTGGTTCACAAAAATCCACGAACAAGCCAGGGATTTTTTATTAGCCGCTCGCGAGCGCATGCGCTTGGCTGAAAGAGCAATCGAGACGGTTGCAGCACTTGAAGTTTCCGGCGCTGTAGCCGCTCGCTACAATTCAATGAAGCTGGCAAGAGCAGCACTCGATTTTGATGATCTAATAACCTTTACCCGGGATTTATTAATAAAAGACGGTGGTGCACAGTGGGCTGCATTAAAGCTCGATCAGGGTATAGACCACATACTGGTCGACGAAGCCCAAGACACCAATCCTGAGCAATGGCAAGTTATACAGGCACTTGCTAATGAATTCTTTCAAGAAGACGGTAGATCAGAGAGAACACTTTTTGCAGTAGGGGACCCTAAACAATCCATTTTCAGCTTCCAAAGAGCTGATCCGAGGGCGTTTGGTGAGGTACGCAACCATTTTGAGGATTTGGCAAAAGCTTCAGGACAAAAATTTCAACCAATGCCATTGCCTGTCTCTTTTCGCTCCGTACCCGCCATTTTGCGAGTAGTTGATGCGACCTTTTCAGGAAATGGGGACTCTGGGATTACCTTAGATGGAGCGCCACTTCGACATTTTGCTGCGAGAGGTGCACTGCCAGGCCAAGTAGAACTCTGGCCACCAATGAAAAGTCTTGAGGCCGATCCGAATGACCCCTGGACACCCCTAGCTTCCTATCCGCAAGCAGTAGCCTCCCCAATCACTCGATTAGCCACAGCTGTCGCAAGTGAGATCAAGCGGCTCATCGACGATCCTACTGCTCTATTACCACGGCGTCCAGGAGACGGGGTTTCAATAGAAAATTCAGGTGTCCGGCCAAGCGATATCATGATTGTTTTGCAACAACGACGCCCTTTTGGTGATGCAATTACGAAGGCATTAAAAGATCTTGGTGTGCCAACATCCGGCCTCGATCGCATGCGGCTCGCTGATCAACTAGTAGTTCAAGATCTTCTTAACCTTGCTCGCGTCGCTCTTCTCCCAGAAGATGACCTGGCGCTTGCATGCGTTCTAAAATCACCTCTTGTTGGCTTCACTGAGGAAGAGCTTTTTCATCTCGCAAATCGCAGAGGCCGGCTTTCACTCTGGCAAAGACTGAAGACTAAAGCTTCCAAAAAGGGAACCAAGGCTTCTGAAGCTTGGGAATTGATTGCTGCCGCACTCAATCGCGCTGACTCGACCCCCCCGTTCGATTTTTTCCAATGGGCACTTGGCCCCATGCAAGGTAGACCACGCCTAATCGCGGCGATGGGCCAGGTAGTATCCGACCCAATCCAAGAGTTTCTTAGCCTAGCTCTCCGCTATAGCCAGGAGATGGGTCCAAGTTTAACAGGTTTCGTTGCCTGGATTGAACAAGATGCAACCGAGATCAAACGGGAGCTGGAAGGGTCGAGTAATGGTGTACGGATAATGACAGCGCATGCAGCGAAGGGTTTACAGGCACCTATCGTCTTCTTGCCAGATGCCATTCGTCCCCCGGCTCAAGACCGCGTTCGCCTGTATTGGAAAAAACAACACAACCAGACGATACCAGTGCTTGGTGCAACGTCTGCGAAAAGAAACCCTTCGTTAATCCAACCCCTGACTAACGAGGCTGTGATTCATCAGGCTGAAGAACGTCGCCGCCTTTTATACGTTGCTATGACACGGGCTGAAGACCGCCTTTACGTTATGGGCTGGAATAACAGAAAAACTGACCTTCCCGGCTCTTGGCACCAACTCGTAAAGGCAGCAATGATCGGTATGCCGGAAGTTCAGGAGCGGCCCATTTTTTATAGTGATGAGCCCATTCTGATTTACCGAGAAGGCGAAGAAGCAAACCTAGGCTCCAAAGCCAGTGAAGCTAGGGACGAGAAAAACATTTCAACACCGCTCCAACCCTGGGCGCTAACACCATTCAAAGACGTTAATTATGATGCGATCACCGCACCCTCAAGTCATATTGTGAGCAACGGCGATGATGGTCTAGGAGGGATATCCCCTCTTAGGCGCTCAGAGAAAGGCGCCAAAAACCTCTTCCGTTTTGGTCGAGGCCTTTTGATTCACAAGCTTCTAGAACGACTACCCGCACTGAATAATTCCCAACGCGAAAAAACTGGGATGATGTTTCTACGACGCTCAGGCATTCTTGACGATGAGGAAGCCAGAGCTCTGCTTCACGGTGTTCTTTCAATCATTGATGAACCTACATTTGGTCCCGTCTTTCATCAGGATGCTCTTGCGGAAACGCCAATTGCCGGCGTCATTAACGGTCGGCGGTTTGCTGGTGTAATAGACCGCCTGATCGTGACGAAAGAGTCTCTTCGTATTGTTGACTTCAAGACCAATCGCCCACCGCCTAACACCCCTCAAGCAACACAAACGGAATATCTAAAGCAGATGGCTATATACCGAGGATTAGCCCGCCAGGCATTTCCAGATAAAAAAATCCTAGCAGCAATCCTTTGGACTGAAGCTCCAAGGCTCGATTTTCTTGAAGATTGTTTACTTGACGCTTTTACACCAGAAAGTGTCATTGCGGATTGACGGACATGCTTCGCAAGCCTAGCTAATATGAAAGTTCATTAGATCTGAAATGGAGATTCGACATGGCAACCCGCGCCACCAGCGACGCCACCTTTGAAATGGACGTGCTCAAGTCTGAAAAGCCTGTTGTAGTTGACTTCTGGGCTGAGTGGTGTGGCCCCTGCAAGGCGATCGGACCGGCGTTGGAAGAAATTTCAGAAGAGTTAACTGGTCAAGTTAATGTCGTTAAGTTGAACATCGACGAAAACCCAGCAACACCAGGTTCCCACGGTATACGCGGCATTCCAACATTGATGATATTTAAGGGCGGCCAACTCGCCGCAACGAAAGTAGGTGCTGCGCCAAAGCCAGCTCTGAAAGCATGGATAGAAGAGAATATTTAATAAAGTCTTCATAACGCGAAAACTCGCGGGCGACCTTTTTAAAAACTGGTTTGTGGATACGTGCGGCTAACTGGCCAGCCAACGCTCCAACCAAACCACGTCAATTTCACTTTGGATAAAATCGTCTGATGCTAGAATTCGGCGTTGAAGAGGTAAGTTCGTACGAACACCATCGATAGCGTATTCTCCAAGTGCCCTATCCAGCCTGGAGATAGCCGCAGGTCGATTGTCCGCATGAACAATCAATTTAGCTATTAAACTATCATAATAAGGGGGCACCATAGCACCCTGAAATACATGGCTGTCTACCCGTACTCCAGGCCCACCTGGGGGATGGTAAAGAGTTATCCGCCCTGGTGATGGTGTGAAATTTTCCGGGTCTTCAGCGTTTATGCGAGCTTCAATAGCGTGGCCGTTGAAACGAATTTCATCTTGCCTGAAACCAATACCACCTCCAGACGCAATGCGAAGCTGCGCCTCGACTATGTCCACACCACTAACTAATTCAGTGACAGGATGTTCAACCTGCAGACGGGCATTCATTTCAATAAAATAGAACTGACCGCCAGCGTAAAGAAATTCGACTGTCCCGGCGCCGCGATAGTCAATAGAAGCCGCTAGATCGGCACCAAGCTTTCCAACATAAGCTCGCTGTTCAGGGGTTAATACTGGAGACGGCGCCTCTTCGATGAGCTTTTGAAAACGTCGCTGAACTGTGCAATCTCGTTCCCCGAGGTGCACCGCTCCTCCGTTACCATCGCCCAAAACTTGAACTTCTATATGACGCGGCTGCTCAATAGCCTTCTCTACATAGACCGAACCATCACCAAAAGCAGCTTCCGCCTCTGACGTGGCAATTTCATAGGCACGCCTAAGGTTCTCCGGGTTATCAACACGCTGCATACCGCGTCCACCACCACCAGCAGCAGCTTTTATCAAAACGGGATAGCCTGCTTCATTGGCCGCTGCGATCGCAGCCTCAGGCCCGGAAACAGGTTCTATACCGCCAGGGACAATAGGTAAGTTAGCCGCTAATGCCGCTTTTTTTGCCTCAATTTTATCACCTAACATGGCTATTTGGTGAGGTGTAGGGCCAATAAAAATTCGCCCATGATCTTCTACTATTTGGGCAAAACGGGCGTTTTCAGCGAGGAATCCAAGACCCGGATGAATAGCATCTGCCTGGGTAACATCAGCCGCACTAATGATCGCTGGAATGTTAAGGTAACTATCCTTTGCGGCTGGCGGTCCAACGCACACACTTTCGTCCGCAAGACGGACATGCATCGCTTCCGTGTCAGCTGTTGAGTGTATGGCAACTGTTCGGATTCCAAGTTCCCGACACGCGCGTATTACCCGCAGTGCAACGTCCCCGCGGTTAGCAATCAACACCTTATTAAACATGGCGCCGTTGCCTACTCAATCACCATTAAGACTTCACCGTACTCAACCGCTTGAGCATTTGCCACCTCGATGGAACGTACAACGCCGCCATGGGGAGCCGGTATCTGGTTCATCACCTTCATTGCCTCGATGATCACAACTGTATCACCGGGATTAATCCGGTCACCTACTTTAATGAAGGGTGGCTCACCGGGACCAGATTGAAGATAAACGGTGCCGACCATTGGCGAACTAACTGCGCCATTGGGCTTTTCATCGCTGCTAGGAGCTGAAGGAGCTGCGGTAGCTGCGGCAACAGGTGCAGCCACCATCGGAGATGCAGAGACCTGTGGCATGGCCACTCGTATGCGCCGGTCACCCTCTTCGTACTCTATCTCACCAAGGCCTGTTTCATGAATTAAGTCCGCCAAAAGACGCACTGCTTCAGTGTCGATTTTGAAGCCGCCCATTCATCGGACTCCTATATCCATCGTCAAAGTTTAGACTGCGGTCATAGCGGATCCCGGCAAACCTCGCAAATGCTCTACAGAATCAAACACGCACGCCGGCCACTCTCGAGGTCAATACGCTGAAAGGAAAATTATAAAGTCGGTCGCGGCCAAGCAGAAAAACCCTCGACCCCTTGCGAAATCGGCCCCGAATTTCTGGATCATGAACGTCAAGGCCTCCGGTATAAGCACCGAATGCAGGCAGCAAAAGCCGATGACCATCAGTCACATAACAAAATCCAGAAATAGTTCTGACACCGGTCTGAACTGATGCTTTTGGGTGCAAGTGACCAGCTATCTCACCCGTCGCCAGACCGGTCGCTGGAATATGCCGAAGCACAAGTGCACCAATAGTGATTTCCGCAGCCCCATGACCACCCACGGTCTTTGGTGGCAATGGATCGTGATTACCTTCTATCCAAATCCAATCAACAGCTTCGGTTAGGCTGCATATGCCTCTCAGCGCTTGAGGCGAGAGCCTATTCGGCCCATTTAGGTCGTGGAAACTATCACCAAGCGCCACAACCCTGTTCGGCTGCAACCGCCGCATTAGTCTCTTCAGCCGCTCAAGTGTGGCCATTGTATCGTATGGAGGAGCCAACCTTCGGGTTCTCGCTGCTATGGCTGAGCCCTTTTCAAAATGTAAATCAGCAACTACCAGCGTCCGACAAGCGGGCCGAAACGCTGCTCCTTCCGGAGTTAATTGCAGTGTTTCACCGTTGAGATTTAATGTTGCGAGAGGCATCGCAAATCCAACCAAAGAAAATTGAAAGTCATTCTTAAGGAAATTCTAAAATTTACCGATACCTTAATTAAGTCAAAAAAAAGCACCTGATATCCACTTCATGGATCTTTGGGATTACTAGGGTTGTCAGTCCCACGAAAGCTAAACTTCCCTCTGTTTTATCAAGATGCTTAACAATGCAACCGCGTCATGGACTGATTATACAGTCATACCAATATGACCATTGAAAATTAGAATTATCAGGGTCTCCTGATCTTCATCCAACGTTATGCCAACCTTATTTCGTCATCGGACAAAAAAACTAAAAAGACTCAAAATTGGCAGAAGAAGGAAACTACTGGACGTGCATATGCATCCCCGCGTAAAAGACTACATGATTTTCTCCTATGCAATCTGGGGTGGCTACTATGTGGCCTGGCGCCGATGACCGACGTCGTTGATCGAGTAAAAGATATCTTGGCTGAAGAATGTGCCGTCGATAGGACGGCGCTGCTGGACGATGCTAAGTTGGAAGATGTAGGCATATCATCAGTCGACATGGTGCAAGTCATGTTTGCTATCGAAGAAGCCTTTGGGATCTCCATAGAGCAAGAAGATATGAGCCTCGACATTGAGACAGTTGGTGAAGTTACATCTGCTATTCAGCGCCTCGTCGCTGAGCAGGCCTGAACCGGAACCTGTCGATTATGCGCCGTGTAGCCATCACGGGCCTAGGTTGTGTGTCGTCACTTGGCCATAACGTAGAAAGTTTTCTTTCGGGCACACGTGAAGGTCTTTCCGGTGTTGCCAAAACTACACTGCCGGATGCTGATCAACTCACCGCGCAAAACGTCGCCGAAGTTAAAAACTGGGACGCGGCTGCATATATCGACCGAAAAACCTTGAACCTTTCCGATCGGTTCAGTCAATTTGCACTTGCTGCAGCCGATCAAGCAATGACTGATGCAGGGGATATTTCTGGTGATCGCACGGCCGTAATTGTCGGGACAGGGGTTGGCGGTGCTGTTACCATTGAGGAAGGTTACGACAGGGTCTGGCGAAAAGGCCAAGCAAAGGTAAATCCTTTTTCAATACCAAAGTTGATGTCCAATGGCCCACCAAGCCTGATTGGCTTGAAATATGGTGTCACTGGGCCTGCGTTTGCGGTCTCTAGCGCCTGCTCATCATCCAATCACTCAATTGGCACCGCCTTTGGCATGATAAGACGCGGCGAAATTGATGTGGCTATAGCTGGCGGAGCGGAATCTTCAATTTCCTTTATGGGTCTAAAGGGATGGGAGGCATTACGAGTAATTTCACCTGATGTCTGTCGACCATTTTCTAAGGACCGGCGTGGGATGATCCTCGGCGAGGGAGCAGGCATTGTGCTTCTTGAAGATATGGATAGAGCTAAAGCACGAGGAGCGACTATTTATGCTGAACTAGCTGGGTTTGGGATGACGTCAGATGCTTTGGACATGATACAACCATCGATGGAGGGCGCTGCACGCGCCATTCGTCAAGCTCTGAATTCAGCGGCATTAGACCCCTCTGATGTCGGCTACGTTAATGCGCATGGTACCGGTACACCCGCGAACGATCCGACTGAAAGCAAAGCAATACGTGCCGCTTTTGGTACTGCTGCAGACAACCTTCTTGTGTCATCGACTAAGGCAATGCACGGGCATGGGCTTGGGGCGGCGGGGGCTATGGAACTGATAGCAACAATCGGTGCTATCAGCTCTGGCATTGTTCCGCCTACCATCAATTTTACCGAAGCCGATCCTGAATGTGATTTGGATTACGTACCGAATGAAGCTCGAGATCGTCAGATCGGTGCTGCTATCTCAAATAGCTTTGCATTTGGAGGTTTGAACGCTGTACTTGCGATAAAATCTGTATAACACGCGATTTTATGACGACTATCACCCCTTACATTTTCGCTGACTTTCAACAGGATTTAGCCAAAGCCAGAAGAACGAGATAAGCTGATGTTTACAACACGTCCGGAAATACATGGTGTTTTTGGCGTCGTAGCCTCAACACATTGGCTTGCCAGCCAACACGCGATGGCAGTGCTTGAGAAAGGCGGTAATGCCTTTGATGCCGCCGTGGTTGGTGGCTTCGTATTACAGGTAGTAGAGCCCCATCTGAATGGTCCCTTGGGCGATATGCCGGCGATCATTTATCCAGCAAAAGAAGGGCGCGCGCGCATAGTCTGCGGCCAAGGCCCGGCGCCGGCAAAAGCCACCATCGCTAAGATGAAAAGCTTTGGCCTAGATGTTATTCCAGGCTCTGGGCTTCTTGCACCTTGCGTTCCTGGAGCCACGGATGGCTGGCTCTTGATGCTAAGGGACTACGGGACTATCAGCCTGGAGGAAGCACTGCGCCCAGCAATCGAACTTGCTGGCGGCGGGTATCCGGTAGTCGACCATATGACCCGGACTATTGATTCGGTAGCAAACCTTTTCCGAGAAGAGTGGATCACGTCAGCTGCTGTCTGGCTAGACCATGGCGCAGCTCCTAAACCTGGACGCCGCTGGCGTAATTTAGCCCAAGCGGCTTTTTACGAAAGTCTTGTCGCCGCGGGGTCAAAGGGTGATCGTGAAACACGCATCGATGGCGCACGCTCGTGTCTAAAAACAGGATTTGTTGCTGAGGAGATCGATAGGTTCTGCCGGGAAACAGAAGCTATAGACGTTTCTGGAAAACGACACTCAGGCTTGCTCACTGGTGATGATTTATCGGGGTGGAGCGCGTCTTTTGAAGAACCTCTAACACTGGATTTTGGCAGATATACAGTAGTGAAGCCTGGCACTTGGTCGCAAGGACCTGTCTTTCTTCAACAATTAGCTCTTTTAAACGGCATGGGTCTTGAAGCTATGGACCCAATGGGCGCCGATTTCATTCATACTATTACTGAATCAGCCAAGCTTGCCTACGCTGATCGAGAAGCCTTCTACGGGGACCCAAAGTTCGTCGATGTACCCATTCAGACCCTTCTCTCCAAAGCATATAACGCCGATAGAAGGAATCTTATCGATCCCAATAATGCTTCGCTGCAACTTCGACCAGGCCAAATTGACGGGTATGGGAACCGTATCGGAGAAGGTCGTGCAGAACGCAGTTTCGGCCCCGGCGTTGGTGAACCAACTATGGATAAGCTGGAGGGTGCAACTTCCGGTCCTGTCGATGGCGATACCTGTCACATCGATGTAATAGATCACTACGGGAATATGGTATCAGCCACGCCGTCTGGAGGCTGGCTACAATCCTCACCTGCAATACCTAAGCTCGGTGTCTGTCTTGGAACGAGAGCGCAAATGTTCTGGCTTGATGAGGGTTTGCCAGGCT
>JAURGE010000051.1 GCA_030833925.1 Alphaproteobacteria bacterium | reverse complement strand
ACGGAACAACGGCTGTTGCTTATAATACATCGTCCGACTATCGCCTGAAAGAAAATGTAGTTGAACTGACTGGCGCAACGGATCGTATCAAGCAAATCCCTGTTCACCGCTTTAATTTCATTGCTGATCCCGACAGAACAGTTGATGGCTTCTTAGCACACGAAGTCCAAGCAATTGTCCCTGAAGCAGTCACTGGTGAGAAAGATGCAGTAGATGGAGACGGCAATATTAAACCGCAAGGCATAGATCAGTCTAAATTGGTTCCATTGCTAACCGCAGCCTTGAAGGACGCAATCACAAAGATCGAAACACTTGAAGCTCGTATCACAGCTTTAGAAAACGCTTAACTTAGTCAGACAGAAAGGAGTAAAGAAATGTCAGACGAAATCACCGCAGAGCAAATTGCCCAGCACTACAAAGCAATGGGCGATAGTGTAGACCTGCTAAACGCTGGTCAACCAGAGGACATGGACGATGCAGAATGGGCGGATTGCGTTCAGCGCAATGTCGATCATCTGAAGATCATGGTCGCTAAGGATTTCTGGACTACAGAAGATATGACCGCTGCCAACGCTGCTATTGCTGCAAACGAATAGGAGAGAGTAATGTCCGTAACTTGGTCAGTTGTTCAAATGGAATATGCCCTCGCACAGGACGATAAAACCAATGTCGTCAACAATGTGCATTGGCAGTGCATCGTTGCGGAGAATGAGCATTTCGCAAGAGCTTATGGAACCATCGGCATATCAACCGAGGATCTTAGCAATTTCACAGAGTTTGCTGATCTTACTGAAGCTCAAGTTGTTGAATGGGTAAAGGCAGCACTTGGCGATGAACAAGTTGCAAACATCGAAGCAGCGCTTGCAAATAATGTTGCTGAGATAATTAATCCAACTCGCGGTCAAGGATTGCCTTGGTAATGCCACCGGGCATGTCAATGTGGTCAACCCCTGACCTAGTGACATGCGGGTTAATTGTGCTATTGATCGTCTTGATTTTGAGGAAAAGCTGATGAACCAGGACGACATTCGCATATTTGATTTGAGCGCCCTTGGTATCACCATCGGAACCATAGCTGAAATATTGCCTAGTATTGCAGCGCTACTTTCAATCGTGTGGATGTCGATTCGAATATATGTTGCTCTGAAAGAAATCCGCGATAAACGGCGCGACTAACCGGGTAAAATAAGATGATTCAAGCGCTAATAGGTCCTGTAACAAGTCTCCTCGATAAATTTATTCCTGACCAAGACACCAAGATAAAGCTCGCCCATGAAATAGCGACTATGGGTGAAAGACACGCTCAAGAAATAGCGCTTCAGCAGATCGAAGTTCTAAAAGCTGACGCCAAGGGTAACTGGTTTCAATCGTCGTGGCGTCCTCTTGCTGGATATGTTGCTGTTCTTGGCATGGCTGTTAATTTCCTAGTCGCACCAATTTGCTCTGGATTTGGTATCATCATTCCGCAAGCAGATATGTCAGTTATGATGCCTCTTTTGCTTGGTATGCTCGGAATTGGCGGTATGAGGTCTTTTGATAAGTTAAAGAAAACGGACACTAAATAATGGCAAAAACGAAAACAGTCGGTCAAACCTGGCATCCCATTCCAGTTAGAAAGAGAACCTCTATTGGTCAGTCTCCAATGAGCCGCCCTGCCAACAAGCACAAACGGCGGAATTGGAAGAAATATCGCGGGCAAGGCAAATGATGGCTCGTCTTCGCCAGCTCCTTGAGCATGACGAGGGTTGTGTTTACGAACTGTACTTAGATCACCTTGGTCTAAAATCTTTGGGCGTGGGACATCTTTCTCTTAAGGGTGAACCGGAATACGACTTGCCGGTTGGCACACCTGTAAGCGAGCAACGTGTCCATGAGCTTTTCCATCAGGATGTGCAAGTGTCGATCAAAGATGCCAAATGGCTTCATCCTGACTTTGATGATCTGCCAGAGGACGCGCAAATAACTATTGTATCCCTTGCTTTCCAGCTTGGATTACCAAGGTATCAAAAGTTTGCCAAACATCATGCAGCAATCAAAGCGCGTGATTGGAAAGAAGCTGCGGCGCAACTAAGAGACAGTAAACTATATCGCCAAACACCGGCTCGCACCGAACGTCACGCAGCTCGGTTAGAAGCTCTTGATTTCTGCTAAACATATAGGAACAGCGGGTGAGCATCTAACCTGTAGCGTCCTGTTTACCTTCGGATGGAGCCCATCGATCATCGATGCAGAAGGTATGGATATTGTAGCCGTTAAAAATCAAGAGATTATTCGAGTTCAGGTTAAATCTACATTAAAAAACCTTGATGGCTACAGCTATCAATGGCAGGTCAACAAGAGCCTTCCTAAACGTCCCCTAACCATTGAAGATTGCGATATTGTAGCCTGCGTTGCCTTGGATCTAAGAAAGATCGCTTTCTTTCACATAGATATTATTTCTAAACAAATCACAAGGCGTGTATCTCAACTTAAAATGCTTGCAGATGATATTGAGGCTAGGACGTGGGAGGAGGCTCTTGCTGCAATTAACCCGGTCTGTCCCAAACCTCATAAGACGTATGAACCGAGTGCGGTCGATCCCAAATAGATATAGCTAATGCTCGATCCGGTGATCCACCTTTGTTTAGGTAATCCTCACGCCAAGTAAGGTTGATGAACCTAGACGGGTTGTGCCTTTGCTTCTGTTCATATCCCTTCTGACAAGCCCACAGACGCTCTGGGCAGATCAATGCCATGCGCCTAACGCCAATGTGAAATGCGTGATCTATGAATTGTCTGATGCACTTAAACGGTGGATTGGTGATTATGTCTGGGCGTCTTGCTACTTCCCACTCAAAGAAATCATAGCCATTGTTTATATCGTGGCTTAGGACATTGACGTTGTAGCATTGCTGAATTGCATTGGCGAAGCGTCCATCACCTGCACACGGTTCCCAGGCGTTTATATTTTCCCAGTTAAGATTGTGAAGCAGCGACGCAATGATGCTGTGAGGTGTTGGGTAGAAATCTGTTGGATGTCTCATTATTTCACAAATCCCTTAATCTGCGGAAAGATGGGCTCTAGAGCCAGCGCAGCAGTCTGAGCTATTACTCGATGTTCCTTTTGCGTCTCAGGTCCAGACCTAAGCTCGATGTAATGTATCCATGAACGCATAGAGCCGGACATATAGAGCCGTGTCCAAGTCAAACCTTCAGGCAAGATTGCCCTTGCTTGTTCTTTAGCTATACCTTTGTTAATAGCCCATTCATATGCCACTTTAGCTTCATGGATGATTTGATTTTGCCTCATCTCCCACAGTAGCTTTAAATGTTTGTCGTCTGTCTCTATGCTGTTCTGCTTATTTTTGAGATCTTGCATCCTAGCCTCGCGCAACTCCATATCCATTGAAGTAACGCTGTAACGTTGTGAAAACTCCTGAAATGAGAACGACCTGTGGCGTAGGATCTGCCTCGCAATGTCCCTAGTAGTATCAATCCCAAGCGTCGCGTAAACCATCTCAAAGGGCGACCAGTGCTTATGCTTGATCAAATAATCAATCAGTCGGTCATTCTTTAAATTGTTAATCTGACTAACTGGATTGGACACCCTGGCGAAGTAGCAAATATCATCGCCAAGGTTTGTCCCAGGGATTGCGCCTACACGGCGCGTGTAACTCTCTAAACTGACTACTGACATTACCCTATACACTCCCGCAGCATCCTAGCAGCTAGATCCTCTGGATGGACGCCCATTTGAGCCGCCCTCTCCACCAGCCGTTCAACGGCTCTTTCCGGCAGATCAACCTTGATCCGCTTAATCTTTAGTCTGCGACGCTCCATGCTAATCATGGTTCTGACGGATGTTGGTGGACTACCTACAGCCTCTGAAATCTCTTGGATTGAGAAGCCGTCGTAATACATCTCGTAAACACGTTGTGGCAGTGATTTGTTCATCTCATTTCTCCCGATAGAAAATGTGATTGCCTAATTGCACCGTCCTAACCTTAGTGTGCCGCCATGCTGGTGACACATCAGGTGTGTGATAGAACGTAGCCCCTTCAGTTATGTCAATTGATGCAGCCAAAGCTGCGCGAGCAACTTCCTCTGCTGTTTTCCATGAGTCGTTATTGCGTACCGTTTCTTTCTTGCCGTCACACCAGAAGCTAAACTGGCATTTATTCTTAACCGGATTACCCGCTGAATTTACCATACCCTGTTTCACCACCTCACAGGCAGTATCTGGGAAGCGGTGTGACATAGTTCTATTAAGAACAACCTGTGCCACGGCAAGTTGACCGGCTATTGGTTCTGACCGCGCTTCAAAGTACACAGCCATTGCTAAACACGCTATTGTAGTAATCATTTGTCTCTCCCTTATTTACATATTAAATAAGAAGAGGCAGTATGCAATAGCTGAACGTAAAAAAAGGGATATTCAATTGAAAGATAAATGGCTGGTAGTTGCTTATCGCAGCCCACAGACTGAGCATCGCTGGACTGTTCCAGGTATTAAGATTTCTTGGATTCAACAGATAATAGAAATTAGAGATTACCTAAAACGAGAAAAGGCAGGCGAAATATGGCTGATGCACCGACGTGTTGGTAACGTCGGGGAAAATACATTTGAGCTGGTATATAAAGAGAAAAGCCGCCGACCGAAAAAGCGGGGTAATCAGTCGGCGGCAAAGGTTGAGGCAGGGAAAGGAAACCTCAACAAATAAATATTACCACTTTTTCTGACGTTCTGCATAGACTAAAATTTTATTTCTTGCGTCATCTGCTCCATACCCGACAATAACTTCATGTCTAGGCAGACCAGATAAGTATTCAATCATTCCATTCTGTTTTGGCGAGAGTTGTCCCCCCTTCTCTCGCTTCATTTCTATCCATAAGTTCCATGCTGGAACGTAAAGATCTGGGACACCGGCTACAACGCCTTCAGCCTTTAATTTCGCCCCAGTAGTCATGGAGCGTTGACCGCCATTTGGTATTGCGAAAATCAGTGTGTCTGGGAACACTTTGCGGAACCATGATACGAAATCAACCTGCTCTAAGTGTTCGCTCCTCATGCCAAAGCCTCTCCGACACCTGATAGAATTTCCCACTTTTACAATACTTTATGACATGAGGACAGTCTGCTTTATTCATTACTTTGGTTAAATCAAGCATCGTCATATTTGGTTGTAGCCCCACTCCCGCACGTTGCGCCATTGTGCTGACCGTCCGGCGAGCTTTTTCACCGGGGTATCCAGCGTATTCAACCGTCAGGTACTCCTTAACAGGTGGATCGGAGAATGCGCCATAGTAGGTGACGAGGATCATCTGCCGACCAGTGCCACGGCTTGTGTGGATGCTCCACTTCCAATCACGCACGTTCATCTCAATCGATGACATACCCATTATGTCTTCGTTGTGGAGCGTCATCTTTGGTTTCTGTCGAATTGGAAATGGCTGTCCACACGCAACGCAAAATCTAGCCGCCAATGCGTTTATCTCTTGGCAATGCTCGCAGAGCTTTACTGGAGCTTCGCCAGGTCCAGCACTGTTTGGTTTCTTTGGATCTAGCGCAGTGATGGGACCATGCGTGGCAACTACACCGGCAAAGTCAAACACCAAGCAATCTTTGACATGGTTCTTTATTCTCATGCCACGTCCAGCCATCTGGCAATATAGTGCAGTACTGAGCGTTGGACGCATCATGACAATGACATCTAGATCGGGATGGTCAAAGCCG
Source organism: Alphaproteobacteria bacterium (assembly GCA_030833925.1). GTDB lineage: Bacteria > Pseudomonadota > Alphaproteobacteria > Bin95 > Bin95 > VMCJ01. The sequence goes on along the minus strand of JAURGE010000051.1, from coordinate 9,439 downwards.
GTTGTCAGTACATTGGCATTTGTTAGTGCAGTTATCTCACCACTTTTGAATTGTTCTAAAATGCGCTCGCGTTCTGCTTTAGGCGTATCACCAAGCACACATTCCGCTGAGATGCCGCGATCCCGTAGGATATCTCTGATAGCCTCTGCATGTCTGACGCCACTGCAAAAGAACAACCAAGATTTACGCCCCTCTGCTCTGCGGATTACTTCATCAACAGCGCCTTCACTATCAAACTTTGCTACTGCATCGTGAAGCTCAGATTCAATAAACTCACCACCGCGTTTGTGTACGCCTGCAACATTTACTTTTAGATCGGTTGCCTTAGACCGCAGTGGTGCGAGATAACCTTTGAATATTAGCTCCTCAATCAATACCGGCGATATAATCTCTTGGAATAACGCAGGCTCATCAGTGATTAAGCCGTGACCTAGACGATACGGTGTAGCTGTTAGACCGACGACCCGTATGTCTGGGTTGAATTGCTTTAGCTCCTCGATGAACGTGCGATAGCTGCCAGCATCACGGTGATTAACTAAGTGTGCTTCATCAATAATAATGAGATCGACAAATCCAACGTCATTAGCTTTTTTGCGGATGGATTGGATACCTGCAAAGGTTATCTGTCGATCTAGCTGCTTGAGCTTTAATCCAGCCGAGTAAATGCCAAGAGGTGCTGTAGGCCAATGCTGCCACATTTTCTCCGCATTTTGCTCTATGAGTTCTTTAACGTGCGTTAGCATCAGGATGCGCGTCTCAGGCCAATTCTGGATCGCGTCTTTGCATAGTGCCGCTATGATGTGAGACTTACCACTGCCGGTCGGCAATTCTAAGCATGGGTGACCTTTTTTATTGAGGTTAAACCATGCGTACAGTTCGTTAATTGCTCTCTGCTGGTAATCCCTTAACATCCTTCACCTCCAGCTTTGCATCGGGGAAAACCCGACGCGCTTCCCTCACTAAATCCGTAAAACAGGCATCGCCTAATTCAACTAATTCCTTGCTCGTGAAAACGTGAGCATCGCCCTCTCCATTGCGTATCTCGACGCCATCCTTGGCGTAGACAGCTTCATAAGGACTATTGCTGTCACGGCGCTCCCAAGGGACTAGATCAGGGTGTAGGACGTGTGCTTCACATCCCTGCACCTGATGCTCCGTTAGTATGTTATCCGCTCCCCACCTAGCGCATGACCAACGTCCATCCTCGTGAGCCGTGACGTGAGCGCAGGTTCGGCAATTTACTTCCTTAGTGAGCTTTGTTTCGTGACACAGATCGTATGCTGGACACATTTTGCATTGATACCAACTTGGATCTGTTGAAATTGGATCTGGCATCCTGTCAGCAGTCGATAGCCTTTTTCCACGGTCTAGGAGCTGCTGCGCTGCTTCCTCATCGTACTTCACGCGCTCGGTGTACATTCTGTCGTCATTCTTACAGACGGCAACGTACAGGGCTCTTTTGATCTTGGTCCCAAGCATGTAGAGCTGCATCTGCGCGTAGTGCATTGGCTTGCTCTCGTAGACACCCTTCTTCACTAAATCCTCAAAGGGTTTCAATCCATGTGTCTTATATTCGGCAATGTGCCTAGTGTTCTCTGCCCCTGGCACTCCACCTTCAATAATGCCGTCAACTGAACCGCCTAAGTGACCGCCTAGGTCAACACGCACTTGATCTCGTCCAGTGCACCTTAAATCTATGCCAATCGCTTTTAGATCGGCGGTTATAATGTCTTCCTCGTGATGTCCCCGGCGGAATAACCTCTTAAGACGTCCAGGGATTTTCTCCCTGAACGCCCATCGGAAAGAGAGCCAGATCCAGCGGTCACAGTGGTGACCAAGGATGCTGGCCCCCAGGTGAGATCTAGGTGAATCTGCAAATTTCTCATGGTGAGCGTCAATGGCTGCCGTTACGCGATCAATCGGCTCTAGATCAATTTTAGTCACGCTAGATCCCCCTGGGACTGGTTAGAAAGGTGTGTCTTCGTCAGCCACAGGCTTCGCAGCCCAAGGCGGAGCAGCACCCCTCGCTGGTTTCTGTGCTACTGGTGCAGGCTGCGGTGTTTGCCCACCAGCAACAGTCTTAAAGCCTTTAACCTCGTTTCTGTTGCCCCACTTCTCGTCAAGTCGAGTGGTAACTTTAATTGCAACGGTTCCTCCGATAAGTTGATCGGTGTCGGTAACAGTCGCAGCGCCAATCGCTTGCATGATTTGACCAAGTTGTTGTCTCCCAATTTCTTCTGCTTTCGGGTTAGGGTTACGGATATTTAGGTTAGTAAAAACAACGCGACCTTGGTGCGTTGGTCCCGTCACATCAAACCGCACTGCAATATATTCGCCAGTGCCTGCTTTGGTTGATCTTAGATCGGCACTGGAAATTGTTGCCGTATACCAACCGTCTGGAATAGGAGTAAACTCCGTGCTTTCGGTTTGTGGCAACGATGCCAATTCAATAGGTACAGTCAACTGAGCCATTTTATTCACCTTTCTCTATAGTAAAGCTTGCCCTGCCGGGCGTGGTTACGATGCCCCCAAGGAGCGGTTTAGTGATGGAAGGGCTTGCTGCTTTCCATGCTTTCATGTTGATCTCAGGCTTCCACCGAAAGAGCGTATGGAGACTGTTTTCAATACCGTACTCCGCAGCGATTTCTTGGATTTGCTCTGCATCAACCTTTCGGTTTAGACGACCGACAACCTTAATCTTATGCCCTCCGTCGGTTGTGGTGGTTTCGGTTCCGTCCAGGGTTTCTGGGACGCCTAGCAAGTTGGAGATATGGTCTTCCACTAGACGACGGCGTTCGATTGCCTCTTTCTCCGCGTTTTTGGCTTCCAACCATTCGGCACAGGCGGTGTCTAAATCTAGGTTCATCCCGCACCCCCGACTTTACGAATAAGTGCTCCGAGATCTGGAGCTTCCCATGTATCGAGCTTCCCGCTCCTATCTTTAGCTTGCCACAAGCCGTCGCTATCGCAGAGAAGAGCGCGTTGAGGGTTGCCGTCGGCATCCTTTTCGACCCGCATTGCAGCGACAATGTCAAAGTAATAAGGGAGGGCTTGCCCGGTTTTATTTCCAGGCATCGACGGTGCGTAAAGCATTCTACCCATTTCATCTTGGGATTTCTCCAGCTTTGCAGTGAACAAGACATGCTTATCAGGCAGATCGCGGAACATGCGAATTGCTTCCGCCATCGTTGTCTGCATTTCGCCGTAAGCTGCGCGTGGGTCTTTTGCTCTCGCTTTTTCATGCGCCAAGCAAACCTCACCCATCTCGGAGATGCTGTCCAATGCTACACTGTCAAACTGCTTTGCTTCGTCACTAGTGGTTAGCCATTTATAAGCTTCCCGCAGTGTGTCGATGCTGTTGATCTCAATAAATGGCAGATTTGCATCCGCAATTGAGAGCAAGCCACCTTCAGCCGATAAAATAAGTGGAGATGGCATTGTTGGTATTAAACTAGTTTTGCCAGCACCTGCCTGTCCGTAGACGAGGAGCTTGATGGCATTTGCACTAGCTGTACTAGTGCTTTGGAGGCTTATCGCCATACTCGTTTGCCTTTCGTTTATTCGCGGTCGGCGACATGCCGGTTGCGAGATGGGTTGACGATAAGCTGAACCCAATTAATATGTCAACCCTTTGAACGCGGGGAGAATACAATGGAAGACGCGAAAGACATTTTACTTGAGCGCGCTTCAACGCACGGTGACTTTACTCAAGTTGCCAATTATTCGCAGACGTTGAAGTCGATTTTTCGTACAGGTAACCTGCACCTGAACGATGTCCAGCGGGAAAGTCTGGATATGATTGCGGGGAAAATCAGCCGTATCCTTGCGGGCAATGCAAATGAGCCGGATCATTGGCTCGACATTGAAGGATACGCACGTTTAGCACGGGAAAGGATTGTTATTGATGACTGACATTACGAGCATTTTCGGCGGGGCTTACGAGCCGAATAAGTATGTAGAGCCACCAGAGGTTCAGCTTGCAGATGCAATGCGAGCAGCAGGGATAGATCCACCATCTAACATTCGTATTGATGGACAACTGCACCGATTCTCAACCAAAGGTCGCAAAAAGGATGATAGTGGGTGGTATGTGGCATTTCCAGAGCCACCCGTTGCGGGGCGATTCGGTTGCTGGCGAGATCAGATAGACGTTGTCTTTCACGCTGAGATGCAGCGTCAGTTCACATCTGACGAGCTGATGATTATCCAAAAGCGTCAGAGCGAGGCACGACACAGACGCGATGAGGAGCGGGAACGCAAAGCAACCGTTGCAGCAAGCACGGTTCATAAGATCTGGAGCGAAGCCGGTGCAGCTCACCCGGAACATCCGTACTTAGTGAAGAAGGGAATAAGGTCACACGGCGCTAGAGTGACGGGCGACGGTAGGTTGATTGTGCCTCTTTACGGTGAAGATGGGAGCCTGTCCTCACTGCAATACATTGGAGAAGACGAAAAGCGTTATCACCCTGGTGGGACGACTAAAGGTTGCTCTTGGACACTAGGTGACATCGATAGCGGGACCATATTTGTCTCCGAGGGCTACGCTACAGCCGCTACCATTAACGAGGTTTGCAATCGTCCCGTCGTTATTGCGTACAGCGCCAACAATCTCCCAGAAGTTGTCAGGCAACTACGCGATAAATTTGGCGTTAAGCAAGACATTGTTGTTGTTGCTGACAATGACGCCAGTGGTGTCGGGCAGAATAAAGCCGACGAGGCATCAGCTAAATACGGTGCGAGGATTGTCATTCCGCCTGTAGAGGGTGATGCTAATGATTATGTCCAAGCCGGGTACAATCTAATGGAGTTGCTATTTCCACCGGCTGACGATTGGCTCGTCCCGGCGGATGATTTCGCAGCTCAACCAGCACCTATCAAGTGGTTGATTAAGAAATGGCTGCAACGTGATGCTTTAATTATGGTTCATGGACCCTCCGGCGGTGGTAAGACGTTCCTCGTCTTAGATATGGTGCTTACCGTTGCCAGCGGTGGCGAGATTGATCAGTGGTTTGGACACAGGGTGCGACATGCACCTGTGATCTATCTAGCCGGTGAAGGGCATCATGGGTTGCGTGGGCGCGTCTCTGCGTGGATGCAAGATCGTAAGGTTCCACATTTGGATATGTGGTTGTCTAAACATGGATTAGACCTGAATACACCGCAGGGCTATCAGAAAACCGTGGAGGCGATCAGGGCGTTAAACATTGAACCTGGGATCATTGTGGTGGATACGCTGCATAGGTTTCTTCAAGGTGATGAAAATAGTGCTCAAGATACGAAGACAATGTTGGACGCTTGTTCTTCATTAATAGATGAATTTACTTGCTCAGTACTTCTAGTACATCACACAGGTGTCTCTGAGGATGCACAACATAGGGCAAGGGGGTCAAGCGCTTGGAAGGGTGCGTTAGACATTGAAATCTCTGTAGTCCCAGGGGATACGATAGAAATTGTGCAGCGCAAATCGAAGGATACTGAGCTGGCACAGTCCATGTATTCGCAAATAAAACCTGTGACCATAAATGGGTGGATTGATGAGGACGGGGAACCTGTCACGAGCGCAGTAATGCAACAAACAGATCAACCCGCTGAACCACCCAAGGAAACCGCCTTGGCGAAGCATCAGAAGACCTGGGAAGCCGCATGGTGGCACAGTGGTGCGGAACTCAAGGATGGCGTGCCTTTTGTTAGCCGCACCGATATGATCAAGTTCTTTGTGGAACAACGCGGTATCAGTGAAGAAAGCGCGAAGACCTACGTTAAACCAAGCAAAGAGAACCGTCCCATTTGCGAGCTGTTAAATGGCGGAATTATTGGTGTTTCGGATGATGGTTGGATTATGCTTGATCAGACGCATAAAGCAGCACTTTTGATAGCTAAAAACTACACAACGGGACACAACGGGACATAACGGGACAATGGGGAAAGTCCCGTGGGGGGCAAGGCGAGATGTAGGGGGACAGACATGGGTGTCCCCCCCTTTAGGGGGGGCCCCAATTGTCCCCCCGTCGATGCTGCGCGAGGTTCCAGGTGGGTGGATGAGGGGGACGGGACATTTTTCCCTGAGCTTTTCCACTGGATACCCCCTAGTAAGCGATTTGACCCCCCTTAGATCGAAAAATCGCTTAGAGCGTCCGTGAGAGGCGTGCTAGGGGTCTCTGGTAGGTGGGTAGCTGACATAGGTGAGATAGGCACTCAGTGACGCTCTGAGGGCTTTCTAGAGGGTGTTGAGGTGCTGATGAAGGGTGATTGTTTAATTCGTCGGCTTGTGGCACAAGGTGGCTAGGCTCCATCGCCTTTCTGGAGCCAGGTCAGCCGTGTAGCGCTATCCTCTCCCTGCAATGGGCGCTCCGGCTGACCGCCTAGATCGGGGGTGCGAATGCTGACCATCAAAAGTAATGCGAAAGAATTTACAAATTTTGTTAAACAATTAGCTGAAAGTCAGGTTCCGTTTGCTTTGTCAAAGGCACTCAATGTCACGGCGGTTGAAGCAAGAGACGGGGATCTGCATCAGGAGTATAAATCTACGTTTGAAGAGCGTAACAAGGCGTTCTTCCGTCAGGTTCACTCCATCAGACCTTCGAGCGCTAGGGATGGGAAGCGATTGGGTCGCATGGTTGTTGCGGTTCAGCAATCTAGTGAAAAGCCGCCGCCTGGTACAGTTAGGCGTCTTACGGCGCGGCAGGCTCCTGGGTTAAACGTAAAATATGGGAATCCAAATCAGCCTGGTAAAAAGCGCAGTGTTGCCGATACGGATTTTATGCGGAAACACGTTTCAGGTGGAAACAAAAAGGCTGGACCTGAAAACAAGGTGATTGCTGTTCCAAGGTCAAAAGAAAATATACCGCGCAATAAAAATACCGGCGCGATTGTTAAAGGATTTAAACCTCAAACTTTAATTGGATCTAGAAGGGGTTGGTTTAGTCCAAATAAGAAACAAGGTGGTGTGACGGGTAAGTTGCAGGTCAAAAAAGGTAAAAATGATTATAGAACATTATATATGTTGCATGATTCAGTAAGAATAAAACCACAGTATAAACCAATATATGCTTTAGAAATCGGAGTAAGAAAAAGAATACAAAAGAACTTCAGGGATGCAATGATGTATTCATTAAAGACTGCGCGGTTTCGTGGTTTAAGATTTACTGACGATGGCTGAGCTTTTTCCACGGATAAGGTCGGCTGAACTTTTCCACTGGAGGGGGTCTCTGAGCTTTTTCCACGGAGGGGTGAGCTTTTTCCACGGAGGGGGTCAGGTGTCAAAATCAGGGGGTGTGACTAGCTAAGTTATTGATTTTGTTAAGTTTTTTGCGGATTGTCGGAATCTAGGTAACAGAGCCGGGACTGATTGCGGCGTTGGGTGATTGATTGCCCGGCGCGGAATAGCGCGCAAAAAAGATTCATTATAAATACGTTTTTTTTTACTTGCGGGGCTTGCAATGGGCGCGCGCTTTCATTATGTATTTATATGTAAACAGCGACGCGGGGTCGCTGTTATTGGGAAGGATCAAAGCAATGATTAGGAAAATTGGACGTTTGATTGCATATGACGTTGAAGAATGCGGCGGGGTAATGTCTGCAATTGTTTTTGCTAATGTTCTAATGGTGAGTCTTGCCGCCTTGGCTGTCACCTTCAGCAATGGAGGGTGGTAATTATGGACGACAAGACTCAATTCCTGGCAGATATCCAACGCGGCAAAATTGGCGGCGTTATATTGTGGCGTGGCAAATCATTAATTAATGGCGAGCCTATCGTTGCGGTCGCATGTAAAATTGCGGATGCAAATAAGAGCGCAAACACTAAAACCGGCGCTATGGTTCAAACTTTTATTTTGCCAGATCCCAAGGCTCACGGGATAGAATGCGCCGGGAATAGACCGGCGAAGATTCAAGATTGGCTCGAGCGCACCGGCGCGCGGTCTATTTGCGGGGATTGTCCCCACGCTTGGCAATATGACCCGGCGCTAGATCGCTATAAAAAGGGCTCTTGTTATGTGCGGGAATATCAATCCCCGGCGGCAGTACTTGGCGCGGTATATCGTGAGTCCTATCCGGTCGCCGGTGTCGATTTTCCCAAGCGTTGGATTGCGGATATCGTCGCGGGTTTATCTGTTAGGCTCGGGGCATACGGCGACCCGGCGGCGGTCCCCGCGATGTTATGGGCGCGCTTAGTATCTAAGGCTAAGAGCCGCACCGGATACACACATCAATGGGACTCGGCGCATGATAAAGCGCGCCTTAATGCTTTTTATATGCGCGCGTTTTTGATGGCGTCTTGCGATAGTGTTGCGGATTATAACGCTGCCACGCGCTTGGGCTTCCGAGCTTTCCTAGTCACGCCGCGAGGCGATGCAAGCCCACGGGAAAATATGACCCTCTGCCCGGCGTCCAGTGAATTCGAACAATTGCACGGGCGCAAAACGAATTGCGCTAAATGCGGATTGTGCAGCGGCGCAATGGGTAAAGGTGAGAATAAAAAGTCTGTATTCATCCCGGCGCATGGTGCGACCGCTAGCAGAGTAGGAGTCTGATCATGTTAAATAAGATTGCAGAATTCGCGGCGTTTTTAGGTTTCGTTGCGCTCATATTTGCAGCGCTGGTTATGTTTTAACTTAACTAAAAGGAATCTGATTATGGGAAAGAAAAAAACTAAATCTAATCCATTAAGTAAAAGCGGGGAGTCTGAATAATGACCGGGGAGATATACGCGCGCGAGGCTCAAGTTTATGTGGGTGAGCACTTCACGCAATGGAAAGGCTCGAGCGGTAAGCAATGGCGACGGCGTTGGGGTTTATTCGTTCCGGTAAAGAAAGACGGGACAATAGATAAAAGACACACGCCACGCGCTAGCGCTCAAGTATTGCTCGAGCGTGAAGATAATCTAGCGCGCCTATATGTAAACAATATCTTGAATCAGGAACGCCGCGATTGCCCACCGGGGTCTTGGGATATAGAGGGGATTTATACGCCGTGAGACTAGACCCGCAAGACGATAAAGAGAAAGCCCTCTCCAAGGCGATTAACAGCGCGGCGTTAATAATAATGTTAATTTTAGGAATCGCGCTAACATCATTAAAACAATAAACGAATCGAATCGCGAATCATTGGCCCGGCCCAAGCGCCGGGCTTTTTTTTATGCCTAGCCCTAGCCTGCTAGGTTTTTTTTTGCGCCTATATCCCGGCGGCAATATGGGGCGGCAATGGCTAAGGCGGCGCTAGGCGCGCGGGTTGCGTTCATGTAGGGTTATAGCTTCCGCGCAATCTTGCCCTATCTAGCGCGCTTCAAGGCAATTTAATCGATACCGATAAAAGGCGCTCAGAGCCTCCAGGATGCGCGACTCTAGTTTAGGCCACCTCATAAGCAAGCAAGGCGACATGATATGCCCAGCTCCAGCCCTGGGTCCTCCTGATACCTTCTAGCGTGCGGGTACGCGGAGGT
>JAURGE010000050.1 GCA_030833925.1 Alphaproteobacteria bacterium | reverse complement strand
ATTTACCTGAAACCAGAGACAGGCCCTTCTCCCGCAGATTTGGTACTGACCGAACTCCCTGAACACGTGAAACAAACAGTGCAAGACTGTAAGATTTGTCACAGTTTAAGTCCAAATAACTCTCAGGATGATAGACTTTCTCTATGGGGCGTTATGGGGCGTGGGATTGGTAGCCAGTCAGGTTTTAACTACTCAACAGCCCTTCTGAATCGCGGGGGAAGTTGGACCCCGGCAGCCCTAGATCGCTTCCTTGAGTCGCCAGCCACATCTATGCCAGGAACCTCAATGGCATATAGCGGAATACCAGACCCAGCAATGAGACAAGCGGTATTAGAATTTCTAAAAGAACTAAAGTGAAAACACAGATTACCGCCGCCGTCTGCTTCCATAATTTAACTAATAATGACTAACTGCAGGAACATTCCCGATCAGACTGTCATTGGTCCGACAACTCTAGGCATAGCCAAGAGCGGTGTTTAGACGGTCAATTAGCCCATCAGCTGCCTCTGCGATAACTGTACCCGGCGGGAAAATCGCTGCAACACCTGCCTCATTGAGAGCGTCATAGTCCTGAGGTGGGATAACACCACCGATGACTACAAGAATATCTTCGCGGCCCTCTTGCTTAAGCGCGTCGATCAGAGCTGGTGCAAGCGTTAGATGGCCGGCTGCCAAGGATGACGCTCCAACAATATGAACATCATTCTCAACGGCTTGCCTAGCTGCTTCCTCTGGCGTTTGAAATAGCGGACCAATATCAACATCGAACCCAAGATCAGCGAAGGCTGTAGCTATCACCTTTTGACCTCGGTCGTGCCCATCTTGCCCCATTTTACAAATCAGAATTCGCGGCCTGCGCCCATCAGCTTTGGCAAAATCGTTAGCTTTGGTTCGGACTTTGGCGATAAGCTCTGCGTCTTCACCCATTTCACCTGCATATACTCCGGACACGGCTTTTACCTCCGCTACGTGCCTTCCCCAGACCTTCTCGAGGGCATACGAAATTTCTCCGACAGTGCAACGCTTCCGGGCAGCATCAACAGCGAGCTCAAGTAAATTACCTTCACCCGTTTCCGCTGACCGTGTCAGCGCATCCATAGCATTTTGAGCCGCCTCTCCGTCGCGCTCCGACCAGATCCTCTTCAGTCTACCTATTTGCGCTTCACGAACCTTGGCGTTATCAACTTTAAGAACATCAATCGGCTGCTCTTCAGTGGGCCGATATTTATTGACACCAACAATTGTTTGGCGGCCACTATCTATACGTGCTTGTGTTCTTGCAGCTGCCTCTTCAATACGAAGCTTTGGCAAACCCGCTTCAATTGCTTTAGCCATACCACCCATTGCCCCAATTTCTTCAATATGGGCCCATGCCTTCTTTGCAACTTCTGCCGTCAGCCTTTCCACATAAAAGGACCCACCCCAAGGATCGATAACACGGGTCGTTCCACTTTCTTGTTGGAGAACTAGCTGTGTATTCCGAGCAATCCGAGCAGAGAAATCAGTCGGAAGGGCCAAAGCCTCATCCAGCGCGTTCGTATGGAGTGACTGAGTATGACCTTGAGTGGCCGCCATAGCTTCAACACAGGTACGAACGACATTGTTGTAAACATCTTGCGCGGCCAGGCTCCAACCGCTTGTCTGGCAATGGGTACGCAAAGCTAAGCTCTTGGGATCATGAGCGCCCGCTTCCCTCATCAGACGCGCCCAAAGCAATCTGGCGGCTCGCATCTTGGCAACTTCCATAAAAAAGTTCATGCCAATTGCCCAAAAGAAACTTAAGCGCGGCGCAAACGCGTCTACTGATAGCCCTGCTTCCTTGCCCGCTCGCACATACTCAATGCCATCAGCCAGCGTATAGGCGAGTTCTAGATCTGCAGTCGCCCCTGCTTCCTGCATGTGATACCCAGAGATAGATATCGAATTAAAACGCGGCATCTTTTGGCTGGTATAGGCAAAGATGTCGGAAATGATCCGCATAGATGGTGATGGCGGATAAATATATGTGTTCCGAACCATAAACTCTTTGAGAATATCATTCTGTATAGTCCCAGCGAGTTTTTCTGGAGGCACTCCCTGCTCTTCACCAGCAACAATATAAAGAGCCATGATTGGCAAAACAGCCCCGTTCATAGTCATGGAGACCGTCATTTCATCTAGCGGAATACCGTCGAATAAAATCTGCATGTCAGCAATAGAATCTATTGCAACTCCTGCCATCCCAACGTCACCCGCCACCCTTGGATGATCACTGTCATAGCCGCGATGGGTGGCAAGATCGAATGCGATAGAAAGGCCTTTTTGCCCTGCCGCCAAATTACGACGATAAAAGGCATTGGAGTCTTCAGCAGTAGAAAAACCAGCATACTGCCGCACCGTCCATGGACGCTGAACATACATGGTCGAGTATGGGCCCCGCAGATAAGGCGCTGCGCCTGGAACCCCGTCTATGAAGTCAAGATTAGCTACATCCTCAGGTCCGTAATAGGGCTTAACTGCGATACCCTCTGGCGTATCCCAGACATCCGCGGTATTTCGCGGTGAATAGGTATGGGCTTCAAAATTTAAGTTTAGATCTGAAAAATCTGGGATCTGGGACATAAGCTCAGGCTCCTATGGCCTCGTGGGCCATCTTGAGGGACGCCAGAATATCCGCGCCCATGTAAATATATCCATCCACTCCCGCAGCAGAATAAGCCGCCAGCTTATCTCCCGGACGACCGGCTAGCCATATCTGTGAAGCACCCTGCTCTTTCAGTGCTCGCGCAAAGTCTTCTGCTTTTTCAGCATAACCCACCTCAGAACCGCAGATACAAACGATTTTGGCTCCACTTACCTTGAAAGCGGCTGCTGCGGCATAACCACTTTCATAGCCCACATCGCCAACCCCAGCGACAGCAATACCGCCTGCAGCGAAAGTATTTGCAGCAAACGTTGCACGCACATTAAAGTCTGTGAGCCGACCTATATTGGCAAAGAAAACAGTTGGCCGCACTCCAGCTTTCATTAAATATGCATCGCTTAAATCACGCAAAGCTTCATACGAGGCTGCAACAGGCTTTATATTGAACTGACCTAATCCAGAGCAAACTGGCTCAGAGAGAAGAGCTGGGTTTGATTCAAGGTCTGTCTTTACGGAACTAACAATACGATCGAGATCAAGTTGCTTTTCTGGCGGATCGTCAATATTCGCGAATTCTGACACACCAGTAATCGCCTCACGCCTTAAAGCGACATTTGCATCCCGCGCTTTACTTATGCTGGTAACCCGGTCACTCCAAATCCCATCTAACAAGGCGGCCGTCATACCACCAGCTTTCTCAATCGTCTTAAACTCAATTAAAGCTGCATTGGCTAAATCATCGGTAAGGCGTTCAATATAAAATGATCCACCCGCAGGATCCGCCACCCTGAAGAGATTGCTCTCCTCTGCCAAAACGATCTGCAGATTACGTGCAACTCTGCGCGCAAGCGCATTAGTTCCAGCCATTCGAGTGTTAAATGGCAAGACGGTAATACTGTCGACCCCGCCAACTGCACCTGCAAAACCAGCAATTGTTGATCGGAGAACGTTCACATGGGGATCGTGCCGAGTGAACATCCTTGAAGACGTAACGCCTTCAAGCCGCATCTCTACAGTATCAACACCTATTCTTTTTAAAACCGCAGACCAGAGTGCGCGGGCAGCCCGAACCTTCGCAATTGTTATGAATTGATCCTGTGAAAGCCCTAAAACGAAATTAATACGACGGGCTGACAATTCAACAGCGAGGCCTCTCGCCTCCAATGCCCGAAGATATGCAACACCCGTTGCTATTAAAGCACCCAATTCCTGTGCTTCACTCGCTCCGGCATCAAAATAGTGCAAAGATGAAGCGGTCAGAGTTGTTATGCCGTCTTGCACCGGCTGTGCAGCATAGGTGAACCAGTCGTCATGAGACGAAGGGTCGAGACCAGCAGTAGCGGTTGAACCAATGGGATCAAGCCCAAAGCTGGAGCCCATTGCCCAGTCCCGATCACGCACTGCCTTTATAACAGCAAGGGCAGAAGCACCAGCATCTAGAGCAACAGGAATTCCTTGAGGAAAAGCCTCAAGAACGGTTTTCAACGAAGTCACAGAATGGAGAGCTGCGCCATCAAGGCCTACGGAAGCGCTATTACCAGAACTAGTGCACCCTGAGCGAAGACAGGCATCAAGCCGCAACAAGACTGAAGTGGCTCCCCCGGCTACTTCCTCACTAATTTGACTGACCGCCTCTTTCAAACTAGGACCAGTTACAGTCTGACGAATGTCCCAGCGGTTAGAATGAACTCCCCTACCCGTTACGGGGCGAAGAGGACTTAATGGAGCATCACCGCGGACATAAAGAGGATTAATCTGGATATTGTCGTAGGTATTAAATTTCAAAGCGCGATCGAAATCTGCACCTTTCAAGGTTTTTTCGACAGAAGTCCGCCAGTCCTCGTAGTTCTGGGGCTGAAAACCTTCAGCCAACCTCATTTCGTCTTCACCTGTCATTGAATACCAATCTTAACGTATTTGAATTTTAGAATATGAGCTAAACGTTCCTTCGTTCAGGCGCAATCGTTAAGGTTTCTCCCATGTTGAGAGAACCGTGCTTCAATAGCATATTCTGCTACCTTCCCTAGCTTGAATAAATCATTAGCTAATACCGTATCAGCATCATCAAATATTTCAGGAATTTCACTCATTATTGATTCTAAACCTGCTGCCACATCGGCTAGCACTGCTCTGGTTGCGAGCAAACCTTTTGTAGAATTATCTTGGTCTAAACAAAGTGTGATGGCGTGCAAACGGGCAGACATCCTTCCTGCTAGACTCGTTAGCTCCGAATTTTTGGCGATTGCATGAACAAGCCTCTCATAACCTCCCAACTGCGCCCGAGCGCCGGCCGCATCCTCATGGTCGCGCAGTGGTCTAACTAGAAGTGGGTAGATATCCTCCGCAACCCCTAACCTACAATCATCGGACAGGAGAAGATTTTTAAACGACAAAGAGGCATGGCCAGCAGGTTTTAGGAAATTTACTTCCTCACTTTCTTTAACCTCAAGACCTGACGAACTCCGGGGTACGAGAAAGGCTTGAAACTTATTTCTTCCTTTATTTCGCTCAGCAACAGCAACGATGCAAAAGATAGAAGCGATGGGCCCATTTGTTACATAGGCTTTATCACCGTCTAGCAACCAGTTTTCCCCCTCTCGTCTGGCGGTAGAGGAGAGTTTTTTTGGATGTGCACCAGCACCCTTCTCGGAAACAGCAAAGGCAATTGTTGCTTCACCGGTGACGATCTTTGGCCACACCTCTCTTTTCTGTTTATCGTTTGCAAAATGTCCTAAGATCCAATCGGCCATTAAATTATGGCTTTGAACCACCATAACAAGGCCTTGAATTCCTGCCGCTTGCGCGAATGTCTGCGATACACGAGCAATTTCATCCACTGATAAGCCCTGACCGCCGAAAGATTCAGGGGTGGAAAGACCTAGAAGCCCCAACTCACCCAGTTCACGCCATAATGATGGAGGCAGCTCCCTTTTTGTCCAAAGATTAGGCCAACGAATTCTGCAGGATCTTCCAAATTCATCAGCAAGGTGGGAAAAATACTCCACTTTTTCTGACACTTCCTCTCTCCCCCCTGAACCTTTTCGCAGGTTACAATACCTCAAACGCACGCATTAGGAGCTAAGACAATTTATGTCATCTGATCTTGTACTAACTGACGTCGACCGCCGCGGAATAGCAACTGTCACAATTAATCGGGCGGAGGTGAATAACGCCTACAACGGTGACATGATAGAGGGCTTTCTCTCCGCTTTTGGCCAGATTGCTAAAGACCCTCAGGCCCGCGTGGTTGTGCTGCGAGGCAAGGGCAAACATTTCCAAGCCGGGGCAGACCTTAAGTGGATTATGTCTCTCAAAGCGAGTGACTGGGAGGCCAACCTGGCTGTATCCCAAGCCACCACCGACGCGGTACGAGGCCTAAATGAATTTTCCAAACCAACGATAGCATTAATCCACGGCGGCTGCTTTGGCGGAGGCGTTGGCATTGCCTCTAGCTGCGATATAGTTATCGCATCCGAAGATGCGTTTTTCGCTATTACGGAAGCAAAGTGGGGGCTGATGGCTGCCCCAATTTATCCCCAATTAATAGCTCGGTTAGGCGTTGCAAATACTCGCCGCTACTCTCTCACGTGTGAGCGTTTCAATGCACATAAAGCGTTGGAGATTGGGCTAGTCGATGAAGTCTGCGCCACAGGGAAACTAGATGAAACTGCAGCACCCCTAATCGACCAATTGTTAGATTGCCCACCCAATGCGCTGGCCGAAAGTAAAGCGAGCATTCTGGAATGTGCAGGCCTCATCGTTGATGATGCACGGGCAGCCGATCTTGCAGAGCCGCATGCTCGAAAACGCCTAACAGACGAGGCTACAGAAGGCTTGAATAGTTTTATTGAAAAGCGTTCGCCTAGCTGGCGGCCAGCTCCATGACAACGCCCCGTCTCTTTCAGTCACTTACAATTCGTGGGGTTGTAATGCCTAATCGAATTGTCCTAGCGCCCATGTGCCAATATTCCGCAAAAGATGGTTTCGCAAACGATTGGCATCTTGTGCATCTGGGGCGCTTTGCAATGGGCGGTTTTGGCTGTGTTATGGCGGAAGCAACCGCCGTTGAACCAGAAGGCCGGATCACTCACGGAGACTTAGGGCTATGGAATGACGCTCAAATTGCACCTCTGAAACAGACCTCAGATTTCATTCGAAATCGGGGCGTAGTACCTGCCATACAAATTGCTCATGCAGGAAGAAAGGCCAGTATGCAAAGGCCTTGGAATGGTAATGGGCCTCTAAACGAATCAGACCTTGCCCGGGGGGACCAACCTTGGGAGATCAAGGCGCCCTCAGCAATCGCAGTCGATGCTGGCTATATTCTGCCTGAAGAGCTCTCAAAAGCGGAAATAGAACAGCTCGTAATTAGATTTGGTGAAGCTACAGCCAGAGCTGATGCCGCAGGATTTGACTTGGTCGAGACACATGGAGCTCATGGCTACCTAATTGCTAGCTTTCTATCTCCAATTACCAACCAGCGTCATGACTCTTACGGTGGAGACAGAGCAGGCAGAATGCGCTTTGCCTTGGAAGTTGCGCGGTCAATGAGGGAAAAACTCCCCTCACATAAGGCTTTATTCTTTCGGGTTTCATCAGTCGATGGAGCTGAAAATGGATGGAGTATGGCTGATACCGTAGTGCTGGCAGCTGAATTACGCTCTATCGGCGTCGATGTAATTGATTGTTCGTCAGGCGGACTAACTGGCTCAAGTACAACACAGAACACAAAACGAGGATTGGGATACCAAGCGCCTTTTGCGAAAGAAACCCGTGAGGTTGCTGGAATTCCAACAATGGCTGTGGGGCTAATACTTGACGGGCCTCAGGCTGAGAAACTGTTGGAGGAAGGGTCCGCTGACTTGATCGCAATTGGACGCGAAGCACTCAAAAACCCACACTGGGGTCATGACGCCGCGTACTCCTTGGGCTTTGACCACGACTTTGGATTGTGGCCTGAACAGTCTGGCTGGTGGTTAGATAAACGCGCAAAAGCCATGAACCGGTAATAGAGAGAGGACTAAAAAATGAAAATCCTGGTTACTGGTGCAAGTGCCGGCATTGGCGGCGCCATATGTAAACGCCTTGCGCGCGACGCAAAAAGGGACGGCAAACAACTCCAAATCGCAGCTTCTGAATATGGCCAAACAGCAGACAACGACGCTATTCGAGCAGAACTCGAAGCTATGGGCGCAGAAGTCATTACACCATATGCTGATCTAAGTGATCCAAATGCCCCTGCCTCGTTAGTGAATGCTGCGGTTGAGGCATTTGGCGGATTGGATGGTGTAGTTTCCAACGCCGGCATAGTTATCCCGGGTTTAATAAAGGATCTCGCCGCCGAGGACTGGGACCTAGTAATGAACGTGAACGCTCGGGCTGGCTGGCTAGTTGGGAAAGCCGCTTACCCATATTTAAAGGCTAGCAAAGGAGCGTACGTCGCAATAGCGTCTATGTCTGGGTTAGGTCCCCACCCCGATCTTGGCGCCTATAGTCCCTCCAAAGCGGCATGTATCAATGTTACTTCATTGATGGCTTTAGAATGGGCATCAGATGGAATACGTTGCAACTCTATTGCCCCAGGCATGATCCGAACGCCATTCACTGCCAATGTTTATTCAAATAACCAATTAGCCTCTGCGCGCAACGAAGTTGTGCCCTTAGGTCGTGTTGGACTTCCAGAAGACATAGCTGACGTAGCAGCTTTCTTGTTATCAGAAGATGCGCGTTACATTACTGGCCAAAACATCGTTGTTGACGGCGGCTTTGCTTCTTCAATCCTAAGTCACATACCAGGCCGACCTGCCAAAAAAACTTAGGAATGCTCTTAGTCAGGAAAATTGGAGGGGACGAGCTTTAGTCACCCCTCTTTTTTGAGACCCTGGCTAAAGCGCTTCCAATTATTCTGATAGCTAACCGCATTTTTAAGCATCATCTGGGCCTCTTCAGGCGTGAACGTTCTAACCACTTTACCCGGCACGCCCATAACTAGAGAATAATCGGGTATTTCTTTGTTTTCAGCGATCAGGGATTTAGCCCCAATTAAGCACCCCTTTCCGATCTTAGCCCCGTTTAAAATAACGGCGCCAATGCCAATCAGCGATCCTTCCCCGACCGTGCATCCATGCAACATCACCATGTGCCCTATGGTAACGTTTTTTCCCAGTGTTAGTGGGTATCCAGGATCGGCATGCAGAACAGATCCATCCTGTACGTTAGTTCCCTCTCCGATAGTGATCTTGTCGTTATCTCCGCGAACAACTGCCCCGTACCAGACGCTTGAATTCTTCTCGAGTGTGACGTCGCCAATCACAACAGCGTTTTCGGCAATCCAACTTTCAGGGTGAGCGTTTACCCCGACACCATCCAGCGAAAAGTGCATTTAAAACTCCTTGTTTGGTTTGCGATTAGGCGCGAGCCCGCCTTTTTACTTCAGCACGCATCTTAAGTTTCAAACCTACTATTTGATGCATCGATAATTGGGTAATCCCAGCAATTTCGGAAAGTGGTAGGGACGTTTCCTGAATTAACGTTCGGGCATGAAGCCATGGGTTCATCCGTCGATTACTTCTAGTCTGAGTAAAATTACGCTTTTGTTTCGCTTGCGGTGGTGCATCATTTTCGTCCAAACCCCGTCTACGCGCTGCGTCAAAAGCGGCACGCCAACGGCGCTTTTCAGCCTCGGCACCGGCTGTGGTGTATGCCTCAGTACTTTTTTTCGTCTGCCCCCAACGCTCCTCGAAGCCTGGCGGTGATTCGTAACCGTAAGCAGACCAAGCCTGCCTTCCAGCCGCCCCGTTCGCGTAAGCTGCATTTTCTGCAGGTTCTGGTTCCGGTTCGCCAAGAGCAGCGGCTTCCTTGAGGTCCATATTATGCTTCGCAGCTAACCGCTTCGCAGCGGCAAGAGCAGCATCTCGCTCACCTTCAAAGGGACTCTCTGCCGCCAGCTTCAGCAGATTGTGAAACCTCTTGCGTTCAGACGTATCAAAACTAGTGGAGATTGCCCTTCTCCCAATCTTCGAACGATAACTAGATTTAACGGTTTGACGCTGAATCTGCGTATCAAGCGCCGTACTAACAACCATGCGTAAAGACTGTCTACACTAATTGTGACTGATTTTCATAGCACCAGCGCACCTACATCTCTTATGCCTAATTTTTTGGTGACTTAAGTGGCGTATGGTGTTTTTGATCTGTGACGATTGATATCCCAAATTAATTCCAATTTGAGGCTCTAGTAATTACGAAGTGTCTTATTCATACAACCACCTAGGCAAGGCGTTATGACACACGGCCTAACCATTCATTGACCACCCAACACAGCTTTTCTATTTTGCTGCGTCGCAATAAGAGAACTTTACCCCAATGACCGCGCCCCTTTCCTTTCAGGACCTAATCCTGCGCTTATCTAGTTTCTGGTCAAAACAAGGCTGCGCTGTGCTTCAGCCCTATGACATGTGTGTTGGCGCCGGAACATTTCATCCAGCAACTACTCTCCGTGCGCTTGGTCCTGAGCCCTGGCGAGCTGCCTATGTTCAACCGTCCAGGCGACCGACAGATGGCCGTTATGGCGAAAACCCAAATCGACTTCAGCACTATTATCAGTATCAAGTGATCCTTAAGCCAAATCCCCCAGATATTTTGGACAAATATTTCCAATCTTTAGAGGCCATCGGAATTGATATCCGCGCTCATGATATTCGCCTCGTAGAGGATGATTGGGAAAGTCCAACTCTCGGTGCCTGGGGCCTTGGTTGGGAGGTATGGTGTGATGGAATGGAAGTAACCCAGTTTACCTATTTCCAGCAGGTAGGCGGTTATGATTGCGCGCCAGTTTCGGGCGAAATTACTTATGGCTTGGAGCGTCTTGCGATGTACGTGCAAGGGGTCGACAACGTCTACAATCTCGATTTCAACGGTGCGGGGATGAAATACGGGGATGTATTTCTTCAAGCGGAAAGAGAATTCTCTGCATACAATTTCGAGCATGCGGATACAGACACGTTATATCGGCATTTCACTGACGCTGAGCAGGAATGCAGCCGGTTGGCCGATGCAGGTTTAGCTCTTCCAGCCTACGACCAATGCATCCAGGCAAGTCATACATTTAACCTTCTTGATGCCCGTGGCGTTATCAGTGTCACGGAAAGAGCGGCGTACATCGCGCGCGTGCGAACCCTCGCTCGTGCTTCTGCAACAGTCTGGTTGCAGTCCCGAGGCCATCTTGACAGTAAGATGGAGGGCTGACCCGTGGCAGAGCTATTAATCGAAATCCTTTCGGAGGAAATTCCTGCTCGAATGCAAGCTCGCGCAGGAGAGGACTTTGCCCGTATCCTCTCAGAAAAACTCACGGAAGCTGCACTTTCGCCCCAAGAAATCCGGCAATTCACTACACCGAGACGAATTTGTGCTGTTTTGGATGGTATTCCGCTAACTCAGCCAACCAGAGAAGAAGAGCGTCGCGGTCCTCGTGTTGGTGCGCCAGAAAAAGCGCTTAAAGGTTTTCTCGATGCTAACGGCTTAACTTCAGCGGATGAGTGCCAAATTCGTCAGGTTAAGGGCGCAGATTTTTATTTTATATCGCGTCGCATTGAAGGCCTTGGCGCGGCGGAAGTTCTACCGGATCTAATTGCCGAGTCCATTCATGCAATTCCTTGGCCTAAGTCGATGCGATGGGCAGACAGTGAGCGCCGTTATGTCAGGCCTCTAGAACAGGTTGCTGCAGTTTTTGACGGCATTTTGCTTGTGGGTTCGGTAGATTTTGGCGGAACCATGGGCTCCAAGCCTTATGTGGCATTCACCCGCGGTCACCGATTTATGGGTGATGATGACATAATTCCACTCACAAATTTTGTTTCCTACGCGCAGAGCCTCGAAAATGCCTTTGTGATTTTAGATCCGAAAGTTCGCCAGTCGAAAATTGAAACTGATTTAAGAGAACTAGCGAAATCCAGGGGACTAGAGATTAAAGCTGACCCTGCCCTGTTAGCAGAGGTCACTGGCCTCGTGGAATGGCCTGTTGCACTGATCGGCGCAATAGACGAAGAATTTATGTCCGTACCTGCAGAGGTGCTAACCACATCGATGCGTTCGCATCAAAAATACTTCTCTTTGCAAACTTCCGAGGGAAAACTAGCTCCGGTATTTGCGCTAATTGCGAACATTAACAGCACTGACGGCGGCAAAAAAATTGTAGCTGGGAATGAGCGTGTTCTGCGGGCTAGGCTAGCCGATGCACGTTTTTTCTGGGACCAAGACCGTAAGGTCAAACTTTCTGATCGACTCAGTGCCCTAGATAAAGTCATTTTCCACGCAAAACTTGGAACTCTGGCAGATCGTGTAAACCGCATACGTGATTTAAGCAAATTACTGGCCACAAAAATCCAGGGTGCCGATCAAGAGTCAGTAGACAAAGCCGCCATGCTTTCAAAAGCTGATCTGGTCTCGGGTATGGTTGGAGAATTTCCTGAGCTTCAAGGGGTCATGGGAAGGTATTACGCGATTGAAGAGGGTTTACCTCCTCCCATTGCAAATGCCATCAGGGACCATTACTCGCCTCAGGGCCCAAGTGACACCTGCCCAAAGGATCCCGTTTCTGTTGTCATAGCTCTTGCTGAAAAGCTTGATACCTTAACTGGTTTTTTTGCAATCGACGAAAAACCAACTGGCAGCAGAGACCCCTACGCTCTTCGTCGAGCAGCTGTTGGGGTAATACGCCTGGTTATTGAAAACCAAATACATCTTCCACTACGCGACATATTCCGGGTGGCTCACGAGAGCTATTCGAACTTGCCCTCAGGCTCTCTTAGCGCTGAAAAAACTGCTGAAGCACTTTTGCAATTCATTGCAGATAGGCTCAACGCGCACCTTCGCTCAGAAGGTGTCAAACACGACCACATAAGTGCGGTGTTCTCCATTGGACAAGAAGATGACTTAGTTCGGATTGTTGGTAGGATTTCTGCTCTGGGTGAGTTCCTCGCCAGCGAAGATGGCGACAATCTGCTAACTGCATACAGGCGGGCGGCAAACATATCGTCCATAGAGGCAAAAAAAGATCAATTGGATTACGATGGATCCGTTGATCCTTCGCTTCTATCAGAGAAAGAAGAGCTTGATCTCCACAAAGCGCTAGAACTAACCCGTCCCAGCGTTGAAGATCACCTTGCGGCTGGTCGTTTCCAAGAAACTATGTCCGCGCTCGCCTCTCTTCGAAATCCAGTCGACAACTTTTTTGACAAGGTAACGGTTAATTCTGACGATCCTAAAATTCGCATTAACAGACTGCATCTTCTATCCAGTATAGTCACCACCATGGGTTCCGTTGCCAACTTTGGTGAAATCCAGGGCTAATTTTTTGAGTAAGCTGGTATTTGGATTTGGTAGCGGCAACGCTGATGGCCATGCAGGAATAGCAAGCCTACTTGGCGGCAAAGGCGCTAATCTTGCCGAAATGTCTAGTCTTGGCATCCCGGTCCCTCCCGGATTCACAATTTCAACAGAAGTCTGCAGGTATTTTTTTGAAAATGGATTTCAGTATCCCAGTACCCTAGCGAAATCGATCACAAAAGCTTTGAGCAAGATTGAGTTAGAAACCGAAAGCCGGTTTGGCGATCCCAGAAACCCACTTTTAGTTTCTGTGCGTTCAGGTTCTCGCTTTTCCATGCCTGGCATGATGGATACGATACTAAATTTAGGCCTCAACGCGGAGACAGTCGCTGGCCTAGCGGCCACTGCTGGTTCCGAACGATTTGCCTGGGATAGTTATCGACGCTTCATTCAAAACTACAGCCACGTTGTATTTGGCCTTGATAATAGTCTTTTTGACGTTCTAATTGATCAAAGAAAGAGAGAGCGCAGCATACTCTTCGACAGCGATCTAACCGCAAAAGATTTAAAACTTATTGTCAAAGATTTCAAAAATTTACTAGACGAGAGCTTCAACCAAACTTTCCCAGACGATCCTAATACGCAGCTTTATGGAGCAATTTCTGCTGTCTTTAGAAGTTGGAAAAGTCCTCGAGCATTAAAGTACCGCCATATACACAACATCCCTGAAGATTGGGGAACAGCGGTTAATGTCCAGGCTATGGTTTTTGGAAATATTAGCGAAAAATCGGCTACTGGAGTGGCATTCACACGCAATCCGTCAAACGGACAAAAAACACTTTACGGAGAGTTCCTCGTAAACTCTCAAGGAGAGGACGTAGTTTCCGGCGCCCGGACCCCTAGAGCATTGACCAGGGGTGGCCGCGCAGAAAGGGATTCGGATCTCGCAAGCATGGAAGAGTTGATGCCTGCAGTATTCAAAGAACTTAGAGAAGTGCAGGAGCGGTTAGAGTTACATTTTAAAGACATGCAAGACATTGAGTTCACGGTAGAAGAAGGCCAACTTTGGATTTTACAAACTAGATCTGGGGAGCGTTCTTCTGAGGCCTCAATCCGAATTGCTGTAGATATGGCTAATGAAGGCCTAATAACGCGAGACGAAGCTGTTACTCGCGTCGATCCATCTGTCCTAAATCAATTTATAAACCCTATCGTCAACCCAAAGTGTGATCATCTCCTCCTTGGGAAAGGTCTTCCAGCGTCGCCCGGCGCAGTATCTGGCGCCATAATCTTTGACGCTGATGAAGCAGTTACACTCGCCGAAAAGGGGCAAGACATCATCCTTGTTCGAACCGAAACCAGCCCAAGGGACATACAAGGCATACACGCTGCTCGTGGCATACTTACGACTACAGGTGGAATGACATCGCATGCCGCTGTCGTCGCAAGAGGAATGGGCCGTCCATGTGTGACAGGGGCAGCTGACGTATTTGTGGACTACAAAAATCAGGTGTTAGTGGCAGGTCCATGGGAAGTGAAGGCTGGCGAACCAATCACTATCGACGGAAGTGATGGTCAAATATATCTCGGTACTGCGCCCACAATACACCCCATTGTATCTGATCACGTCACTTGCCTAATGAGTTGGGCTAACTCAATTCAAAAGTCTTGAAGTGGCACCGATCCGTTTACGCTTTAAATCAAGCGTAGCTTCTTATAGAGCCATAATTGGAACACAGTGGTTCCCGCAAGTAGGGCACAGACAGCCCAAAATGCCCAAGATGTATGTTCACCAGGAATACCACCCACATTAATACCAAGAAGACCTGTCAAAAGGCCTAATGGCAAGAAAATTGCCGCTACCACAGACAGAACGAGCATACTGCGGTTCATAACCTCTCCACGGGCTTCAACTACTTGATCATGAACAACGATTGCTCGGTCCCTGATGGCATCAAGCTCTTCCGACAATCGAATAATACGGTCAGTTGCCTCTCTAAGTCTCGCTCTTCCTTTTTCTGTGAGCCATTCAAGGTCTTCAATTTCAAGAGTTGAAAGAGCGTCGCGCTGCGGAAACATAAAACGACGAAGGACAATGGCGGTGCGGCGCAACTCTGCTAATTCTACTCGGAAAGCACGATTTGGATGGCCCGCAAGAATATCCTCCTCCATACGGTCAACAGTTTCATTAAGTGTTGCAACAACTGGTTCGGCCCGATCTGCCAAGCGCAACGCTAACTTGGCAATTAAGTCGTCAGGGCTTGTAGGCCCTTGACCTCGCTCAATGCCCTCAACCAGATCTGCAACAGCACGCAGACTTCGTTTCCAAACACTAATAACTCGGCCTTTTTCCGCCCAAATGCGAATGGAGATCATATCTTCAGGACTAGCGCCTGCATTTAGGTTCACCCCACGAAGGTTGATAAAAGCACCGTTGTCATTTTCCGTATTAAATACGGTGCACCTAGGCCTTGTATCTGGCGCAAGCAAAGCTTCGATAATCTCGCCTTGAAGCCCCGAACGATCTCTTAACCATGAAAGACCCTGGGGATCCTCCCAATGAATATGGGTCCACAAGAAACCTTCACTAACAGAAGCATCGAGCGAGACATCGTCGCCACCACCATGTGGCCTTAGATGCTTCGAAAACGTTTTTGAAGCTGGAATTGGATCTGGCATTGAGCGTTCCTTCAAAACGCGAATCGTTGAAATAGCTTAATACTAAGCGATACTAGTTTGTCGTTCTTTATAAGCACGCAAGTCACTTCTTTGCAGAATGGAGTCCAAATGCTGAAACGTCTAAATGAAGACCAAATTTTGCAATATAAAGAGGAAGGGTTTTGTTTTCCTGTGCCTGTGCTCAATAGTGAAGAATTCAGTGCATTTCGTGCAGATCTAGAACGGTATGAACTAACACTTGGTCATCCGCTAGATTTTCCAGAAAAATCAAAACCTCACATGTTATTCGACTGGGCAGATAAAATAGCTCATCACCCAGCTATTCTAGATGCAGTCGAAGATCTTA
>JAURGE010000004.1:42037-91791 GCA_030833925.1 Alphaproteobacteria bacterium | reverse complement strand
AAAACACCTCTGAGGCGGCGCTTTTACATTGGGCATGCCAGCTAACAGGAATAGCCATCGTGCCTCTCAATTGGCGCGTTACTGATTTAGAGCTTAATTATGTGGTGGAAAATGCAGACGCGAAGGTAGTCTTTTTTCAAGAGATATCATCAGCCGCAGCATCAACCTCTAAGGCAGCGCAGTCATTAATCCGAGTAAATTTGGATGAAGAATATTCGAATTTACTTGCAAGCCACCCGATTGCAGCAGAGTCACATGGTGACGCCGACGCATGGTCAGTAATGCTCTACACATCAGGCACAACGGGGCGTCCGAAAGGCGTGCCGCGAAGCCATAGAGCCGAGCGAGCGGCAGCAATTGCCCATGTTGCCCAATATCGGTTCGGGCGAGGAGAGCGCACACTTGGTGTTATGCCTCTTTATCATACCATGGGTGTTCGAGCACTTCTGGCATCGGCTTTGATAGATGGCTGTTTTGTATGTATGCCCCGTTTCGATGCGGGTGCCGCTGCGTCGATGATAGATGCAGAAAAGCTAACACACCTAATTTTGGTACCTACGCTTTTTCACGACCTAATCTCAACAAATAATTTTGGCTCAGCAGATATTAAGAGTGTAACGAAGCTCGGATTTGCAGGAGCCTCTATGACGGATGGCCTTCTTGCACGCCTTTCTGAAATTTTCAGTCCAGAGATATTCGTCAATCACTATGGTTCAAGCGAGATTTATACGTTCACCATAGAGCCAGATGCGCCCAAAAAGCCGGGGTCTGCGGGAAAGGCAGGGCTAAACCAAACTATTAGGGTGGTAAAACTTGGAGGTCAGCCCGATGACTTTGCTGACATAGGCGAAGAGGGTGAAATCATTGCAGATTTGGCAGGTGACGAGGCCTTTGAAGGGTACTGGCAGCGTCCGGACGCCAATGAAAAGGCACTCCGTAATGGATGGTACTTTACTGGAGATACGGGCTTCTATGACGCGGATGGCGATCTCTTCGTAACTGGCCGTGTCGATGACATGATCATCACTGGGGGAGAGAACGTTTCGCCAGTCGAAATAGAGAGCCTACTATCTCTGCACCCGGGAGTGGGTGAGGTAGCGGTTGCTGGCATCGCAGATGAGCGTTGGGGGCAAATAGTGGCTGCATTTATAACCCGAAAGGGGGCAGTTGACGGCGATATGTTAGACACCTATTGCAGACAATCTGGCCTTGCCAATTTCAAGCGTCCCCGGCGATATGTGTTTGTCACTGAAATTCCGAAATCGCCAGTCGGCAAGATACTGCGCCGCCTTCTCCAGGCTGGCGAATACCAAGAGGAAATTTTATGAGTAATAGCTTTAAGACATACCGTACCGAGCTTCTTAAAAATCTGGATGGCTTTCGTGTCGAAATTAATCCCGAAAGCCAACGAGCGGACATTATTCTTGATCGTCCGCCGTTTAATATTATTCGAATGCCGCAGCGCCCGCAGATTTCTGCCGTAATCGACGAGTTGGACCATGATGACCGTGTGCGTGTGATAGTCATTCGGGCCGAGGGGCAACATTTCTCTTCTGGTGGCGAAATTCCAGGCTTTATGGAAGCAAGCCAAGAGACAGTATCCCAGCTTCATAAATATGTTGCTGCGCCAGAGCGCTGTTCTAAGCCTGTAATCGCTGCCATCCGAGGATATTGTTTTGGGGTGGGTTTCGAACTCAGCCTTGCATGTGACTTTCGTATAGTTTCGGAGACAGCGGAGCTCGCATTGCCGGAGATGCGGATAGGCATGATCCCAGGATCGGGAGGCTCAGCTCGGTTAGAGAAAATGATAGGTGTCTCCCGCGCAAAAAACGTCTCGCTTCGTTCAATTCGTATCTCAGGTAAGAAGGCGGAGGAGTGGGGTATTGCGGCTGAATGTGTGCCAGATGATAAGTTAGAAGAGACAGTAGAAAGTATTGTGAAGGAACTCTGCCAATTCTCGCCCCTCGCGCAGCGTACCCTTAAAAATGTGCTGAATCACAGTGTAAATTCCCCTTTAGAGCAAGCAATGGAGATTGAGGGTCAAGCTTATGGTCGGCTCCGAGGCGGTAGAGATTTTGCCGAGGGAGTTGCCTCTTTTGTTGAAAAGCGGCGTCCAAAATTCACGGGTGAGTAGATCTTTTGGACTGGAAACCTGGTTGGAAGGAACGGCAAAAACCTCTAGGTGATGAGGTATTCCTAGATCATGTTGGCTGGTTTGTTGCTGATTTAGAAATAGCGGCTAACAGGCTCAAGGACCTAGGGTTCCGGGTTACGCGTGAGAATATTCACATGAACCGTCAGCAAGATGGTTCATCTGTGCCCTCAGGAACGTTTAACAGATTGGTGACGCCAGCCTTGGGATATTTGGAATTTCTTGGCAGTAGCGGTGATACCCCTTTAGCACGCCAACACAGGATTCAGCTTGCCCGTTATGAGGGTCTCCATCTGATGGCTTTTGCGGCATCTGATGTGCCCTCTGAGGCGCCAAGACTTGCAGAAAGTGGTTTCCAGCCCTTGGAACCCGTTGATATGCGTCGGATGACACTCACTGCTAATGGGTCAGAAGCGGAGGCCCGATTTAGTGTGCTTCGAGTGCCGCCGGGGATTATGCCAGAAGGACGAGTGCAGTGGTGCGGGCACTTCACACCAGACCTTGTCTGGGAAAAAGATGAAATAGATCAACCGAATGGTGTCGATGCGCTATCAGGAGTTCTTTGGATTGTAGAGGATTTGGATGAGGCAGCTGGTCGTTTTGCTCGATTTGTTCGCAAACCGATTGTCAAAATTGCAGAGGGTATTTTAGGTTTAGCTCTAGAACGAGGGGCACTACTTCTGGCCACGGCGTCAGCTGGTTTGCAGATTGTTCCAGAACTTGATCGAACTATTAGTCCTTACGGTGCAGCAGTTATGCTCAGGTCTCAGGATGTTTCTAAAACAGAGCGGGCCTTGCGTGCCGGTGGTGTTATGTTTCAGAAGCACGGAGACCATATCGTTGTGCCACCCGCGGAGGCTCTTGGTAGCTCGATGATTATCCACGCTGCCAACCAATTACCATTGCCACTCTAGTTGTTCTCTCTGAGGACAATTCCGGCAAGGTAAAGCGATCCGCATATCAAAACGGGGCTGTCGGTCGAGAGAACAATGTCCGCAGCAGCCTTTTCAATAGAATTAAAAGCCTTAGCCTCCATTCCAACATCACACGCAATTGCAGCAAGAGAATCTGCTGTGAGTGCACCTTCATTGCCTGGAATCCCGATACAAGCAGCTCGCTTTACTACTGGTGCAAGTTTCTTAAGAAAGTTAGTGGCATCCTTACGTTGCATCATTCCAATTATTACTGTCGGCTTTATCGGCCAGCGTGCTATCTCCGATGCCAATGCATCTGCAGCCCCGGGGTTATGACCACCATCGACCCATACGCTTCGCTGTCCTAGTTGTTCTAGCAGTGGTCCCCTCTGCAAAAGTTGAAGACGCCCTGGCCAATTGACGGTTTTCATTGCGTGGGCAGCAATTTTTTCAGTGAGCTCAAAACCTCTCAAGCGGCTCAATGCTGCTAGCGCCAGGCCTGCATTATTAAATTGCCAGTTGCCTGCAAGTGTTGGGCGTGGAAGTTCCCAGTCGTGATTACCATCAGAGAATCGAAAACTGTCTTCGTCAGGGATAATCTTCCAATCAGTGCCTTCGGTTGCGAGATGCGCTCTTACTGTTATGGCCTCTGCTTGGATTGTCTCCAAAACTTCACAGGGCTGCTTGGCGCAGACAGCAGGGCGGTTGGGTTTCAGAATGCCTGCTTTCTCCCAAGCGATTTGTGTGAGCTTCGAGCCCAGAAATTCAACATGGTCAAGCGAGATCGGCGTTATCGCAGAGATAGCGGGAGATGGAAAAACATTAGTTGCGTCATATCTTCCGCCTAAACCGACTTCTACGATTGTTGCATCTGCAGGATTTTCGGCAAATGCCACAAAGGCTGCAGCAGTTAGCATTTCGAAAAAGGTTATCTGGCGACCAGCATTCACACGCTCGCAATGCTCCAATACCGCAAGAAAAGCATCTTCAGATATTGGTCCAGAGTTTAATCGTACTCTCTCTGTGAAGCGCACAAGGTGCGGGGATGTGTAGACGTTGACCGTGTAACCTGCCTCATTCAGTAGGGCACGTAGAAATGCGCAAGTTGAACCTTTGCCGTTTGTACCCGCTACATGGATTACTTTTGGCAACCTAAGGTGTGGGTCACCTAAATCCCGCAGCAGACGCTGAATGCGGTCTGTTGAAAGATCAATTAATTTTGGATGTAGCGCTGTGAGTCGCTCAACAATCGGAGAAGTTGCGATTCTATCGGCTACACTAGCCTGCTGACTCACGTTTTGGGATTAGCCTTTTTAGTTGGGTGCTCTTTAGCCAATGCATTGTTGCCGTTACTGGTTTTTGGCTTAGTGCTTGATTTAAGCCTTCTTTTTAGGTCCTGGTCATCGGCGGGGAACATGAGGAGGTTTAGTAGGCGACCGAGAGTCGTCCTTAATTCATGTCTGCTGACAACCATATCCAACATGCCGTGATCGAGCAGGTATTCGGCGCGTTGGAAGCCCTCAGGCAGTGTCTGGCCGATGGTTTCTTTGATTACACGCTGACCAGCAAAGCCAATGCCTGCGCCGGGTTCAGCTAAAGAGATGTCGCCCAGCATGGCAAACGACGCGGATACCCCTCCCGTCGTTGGATCAGTTAGCAAAGTGACATAAGGCAACCCGGCATCTTTGAGCAGGCCCAAGGCCGCTACTGTTCTCGGCATCTGCATTAGAGACAGAATACCCTCTTGCATCCGAGCTCCACCCGATGCTGTAATCGCGATGAAAGAAGCATTGCGCTTCACCGCTTCACGAGCTGCAGCAACGAAACCTGCGCCGACAGCAGCGCCCATAGATCCACCCATAAAGCCAAAGTCGAGAACGGCTATGACGACTGGTGCTCCCTCGATTGTGCCGCTGGCTACTTTTAGTGCGTCGGTCTCGCCACTTTTATGTTGAGCTTCTTTGAGACGGTCGGTGTAAC
This sequence comes from Alphaproteobacteria bacterium, assembly GCA_030833925.1. Classification (GTDB taxonomy): domain Bacteria; phylum Pseudomonadota; class Alphaproteobacteria; order Bin95; family Bin95; genus VMCJ01. The sequence continues at coordinate 86,745 of JAURGE010000004.1, read as the reverse complement.
GCTTTTGGTCACGGAATTTAAGCGGGTCAATAGGAGTTTCGGGTAGTCGTAGATTTTCCCGGCTACCCTCGTCCAGCAGGAGTTTAAAGCGACCCTCTGCCCCTATCCGCATATGATAACTACAGTTTGGACAGACCATTGACGCCTGCTTCAAATCATTATGAAAGATCATCTGGGCGCAATCAGGACACTGCCTCCAGAGATCTGTTGGGGCGGGATTTTTCCGAACGAGTTGTTGTATTTTGGGACGAACGTATTTGTCGAGCCAGCTCATGACCTGGTTCTCACTCCATCGGATAGGGATTTTACCAAATGGAGTACATCATCAACCAGTCCCGGTAAGGCATTGCCATTTGCATCAAGATTTGCAGCGACCCGTTCTACCACTGCTGATCCCACCACAGCTGCATCTGCTGTACGAGAAACAGCGTTAGCAAGTTCTGGGGTTCGGATCCCGAACCCAACTGCTAGGGGGAGTTTGGTATGCTTGCGCAATCTCTTAGCTGCTAATTCAATTGAATCTATGGTTGGTGTTGTTGTACCCGTTATGCCCGCGATCGATACATAATAAATAAAGCCCGAAGCATGTTTTAAAACGTTTGGTAAGCGGTTGTCGTCCGTTGTCGGTGCTATTAGTCGGACAATATCGAGCCCGGCACTTTGAACAGGTCCGCGCAGCTCTTCTTCTTCCTCTGGTGGTAGGTCAACGGTTATTAGGCCGTCAACTCCAGCTTCTGCAGCTACATTGGCAAATTTCTCACAGCCCATGCGATAAATTGGGTTGAAGTAGCCCATCAATACAATCGGTGTCTCGTTATTTGTCTTCCGAAAGTCCCGGATGATTTCTAAGGTGCCTTTGAGGCTGGCACCGGCTTTTAGTGCACGCTGCCCGGCAGCCTGAATTGATGGTCCATCTGCTGCGGGATCAGTGAATGGTACCCCAATTTCAATAACATCAGCTCCGGCCTCAGGAAGACCAGCTAGTATCTTTTTAAAAGTGTTGATGTCAGGGTCATAGGCTGTCACGAAGGGAATGAATCCTCCGCGGCCTTCGGCCTTTAAATCGTCAAACCGCTTTGACAGTCGGCTCATATTGGCAGTCCCAAGTGCTGGGCGACGGCGAAAACGTCTTTGTCACCTCGCCCACACATATTCATAACTACTAGCTTGTCCTTGGGTTGAGAGCCGGCCCAACGAAGGACAAATGCTAACGCGTGGGCTGGTTCAAGCGCAGGTATTATTCCCTCTAGTCTTGCGCAGGTTTGAAAGGCCTCCAAAGCCTCTTCATCTGTGGCATTTACGTATTGGACACGACCTTGTTGAGCCAACCAAGAATGTTCGGGTCCAATACCAGGGTAGTCGAGACCAGCCGAGATAGAGTGAGCTTCCGCGATTTGACCATCATCATCTTGCAAAAGATAGGTGCGGTTGCCATGAAGTACGCCTGGTTTTCCACCACCAATAGCCGCGGCATGCTCTCCAGTTTCAACGCCACGTCCTGCCGCTTCGACCCCAAACATTTCTACGTCTTGGTCATCGAGAAAGGGGTGAAAAAGTCCAATCGCGTTTGATCCGCCACCTATACAGGCGATCAGTGTGTCTGGCAGGCGACCTTCTGCAGCAATTATTTGTTCTCGCGTTTCTCGTCCAATAACCGATTGGAAGTCACGCACCATTTCAGGATAGGGATGGGGGCCAGCTGCCGTACCGATGACGTAGTATGTGTCGTGGACGTGGGCGACCCAATCGCGAAGCCCCTCATTCATAGCATCCTTAAGGGTCCGAGAACCTGAAGTAACTGGTCTAACTTCTGCCCCAAGAAGTTTCATGCGCGCTACGTTTGGAGCCTGTCGCTCCACATCAGTTGCGCCCATGTAAACCACGCAGGGGATGTCAAAAAGAGCGCAGAAAGTTGCAGTCGCCACACCATGTTGACCAGCACCAGTTTCAGCAATAATGCGGGTTTTGCCCATGCGCTTGGCCAGCAGAACTTGGCCCAACACGTTATTCGCTTTATGGCTGCCTGTGTGATTAAGTTCATCTCTCTTAAGATAGATTTTGGCACCGCCGAGGTGCGCAGTCAGCCGCTCTGCAAAGTAGAGAGGACTTGGGCGTCCAACGTAGTGTGCAAGGTAGTAGTCCATAAGGCGCAGAAATTCGGGATCTTTCCGAGCGTTATGGTAGGCTTGCTCTACCTCTAGAATTAGAGGCATTAGCGTTTCGGCAACATACCGACCGCCAAAAAGGCCAAACCGGCCGGATTCATCCGGGCCGGCGCGAAAGGAATTTACGCCCTCGGGGCTCATCGTTAGAACGGCTTTCAGGATCATTTTAAAAGGTTGTTGGGACAATAGCGCCCAAGGCGCAGAAATCCAACCAATTTAGCGCTTTATTTCCTCAGACAGCGTGCACAGATTCGATAAAGGCACGGATCAGGCCTGGGTCTTTTATGCCACGCTTGGTTTCTACGCCTGAGGAAACATCGACTGCGCGGGCCTTTGTAAGCTGAATTGCTTCGGCCACATTCTCTGGAGTCAATCCACCGGAGAGCATCCAGGATTCCTGTGGACGGTTTGTGGCTAATAAGGACCAGTCAAAACTGATCGCATTGCCCCCCGGTAGCGCATTAGGCCGCTTAGGTGGCTTGGCGTCGAATAACAACATATCCGCTGAGTCACTCCAGGCCTTGGAGTTTTTTAAATCGTCTGCCGTTGCTATGGCAGTTGCTTTGATAACGGGCAGGCCAAATTTCCGACGCACTTCACTTGTCCGTTCTGGAGTTTCGTCTCCATGCAACTGAATTATATCGATTGGCACAGAAGTTATTATGTTGGCAATTTCAACATCAGTTGGATTAACCAATAGCCCAACTCGCTCAGCTCTCCCTTCTGATTCCTTAGCAAGTTTCGATGCTGTTTCTATATTTACAGCGCGGGGGGATGGGGGAAAGAAAACAAAGCCTATGTATGAAGCACGGGCGTCTAGCGCTGCGGCAAGGGTTTTCGGCTCGCAAATACCACAAATCTTAACTTTGACTTTGTTGGCAATTTCTTCACCCATAGTCTTTGCGCTCTAATTTACCGGATCGTTAGGAGGGCTGGCTGTAGCGCAGCCAACCAATTAAGGAAAGTATCATTTTTAAACAGACGAATTGTTTAGATGTACTAGTTGTCAAAACATTCGTTGTTAATTGAAACTGAAATAGAGCCTGGTTTGGCAATTTTTTAACCTGAGTTTGATCCAATTTGTGGGATGTTTGAGTTGTTTAGGGATTTGAGCTGTTCTTTAAGGCGTCCCAGTTCTAAATCTGCATCTCGAAGATCACGAAGAGCTTTCCGCAGCTGCCGGCGTGTATGGCCAAATTTCATCCAAGCCCTTCCCCAGCCAAGGAGAAAACCCAAGGCAAGCACGGCTAAGATTGGGAGAAATATCGGCATAGCAATGCGCATATCGATTGGCCAAATGCCGATCTCTACTAGATCTCTGTTTTCCATAGAAAAAAAGATCGCAATGAGAAGGATAATCAGACGGGCAAGGAAACTAAGGGCGCGCATGGGCATTATCTCATCTGAATAACCGCCTAAATGGCGGACTGAACCTATCGTAACAGGATAGGACAAAGGCTGAGAGTTTGGAATTCTTAAGGCAGAGAGTCAGAAAGTCCTGAAAACATCAATTAAGTCTTTCTCAGCGTTTACACCATGGGCTAAAGCTAACATTAAAAGAACTCGCGCTTTCTGCGGTGAGAGATTGTCAGAGGCGATCACGCCTTTTGGGCGAAGCCCCTCGAAATGAATGACGCGACCTGAAAGCGCACGCGTTGCTTGCACAACCGCAATCCCAGACTCGATTGCCTCTTCCATTGCTTGCCGTTCACCTGGTGTGGTCATGCCAGGCGCAAATCCAGCAATCACAATGCCTGCTGGCTTTGATGTGAACAGGCCACGAATTTGTGCTCCGTCGGAGCCGGCATAGCTTATCGCTATATCGACGCGGGGTAGGATTGGGTCGGGGGAAAAAGGGGTATTGGGGGCATGCGCCCGTGTTGGGCGCCGATAGATTGTCACCTCATCAGCGTCTGCATGCCCAAGCAACCCAAAGTCCGGTGTGCGAAATGTTTGAAGCCTAAAGGTTGATGTTTTTGTAACCTCACGAGCCGCGTGTATCTCGTCGTTGAGACATACTAGAACCCCTAGGCCACGTGCCTGGGGAGATGCTGCTGTCCTAGCCCCATTAACCAGGTTGAGGAATGCATCGGTTGAAAGGCCAGTAGGCGGACGCTGAGCACCTACTACCACGACAGTCTTCTTAGTTTTTAATACTAAGTTGAGAAAATAAGCGGTCTCTTCAAGAGTGGCGGTCCCATGAGTGACAACAGCGCCATCCAGTTCCGAATCATCAGACAAGATGCCATCGATATGTCGGGCAAGATCCGGCCAATCCGCCGGGCCCATCGATGTTGAGTGGACCTGTCGAAAGGGTGCTTCAACAATTTCAGCAACCTCTTTAAGCACAGGCACCATCCCCAGAAGCTCATCAAGCGGATAGACGCGTTTGGTTCGACTGTAGGCAATAAGATCAAGTGCTCCGGTACCGTGGGACGCTATCGTTCCTCCGGTTCCAATAAAAGCGACCTTAGGCTTGCTCATACCTCAGGCAGTCGCTTCTGCTATCACGCGCATGGCCTCTTTGGAGGCGCCACCGAGAAGAATTGCACCGACAGCTCCAGCTTTTGAGGCTTCTTTCCAAACCTGTATACGATCCTTAATTCGCTCTGCTGAGCCGACCAAGCAAAGTTCATCAACTAGCGCATCAGGAACGGCGGCCATCGCGTCTTTTCGCCGACCACCCAAAAAGGCATCTTGTATTTCACGGGCGGCGTCCGCGTAGCCAAGGCGCTTGGCGTAGTCATTATAGAAATTCTTTTCCCTGGCACCCATCCCGCCAATATAGAGTGCAAGTTCGGGCCGAATTTTATCCCGGCAAGCTGCAAGATCATCACCCATCGCTACTCGCACATATGGACAAATGTCGAAATTAGCCAAGGTTTTGCCATTCCCTGCTTTGGATATGCCCTCCTGAACAGGGTCAACGATAAGGCCAGTTTGCTCTGGTGACATGTAGATTGGGAGTGTTCCATCGGCAACTTCGCCAGCCGTTCTTAGACCGGCAGGGGAAAACGATGCTGTATAGATTTTGTTGGTTGGGTCACCGTGTAAAATGCTTTTCAGCGGTTTTCCGAGCCCAGTAGATCCTTCTCCTTGATAGGGTATTTGATAATGTTCACCCTCGAACATTAATGGTTCCTCACGGGCAAGTGCACGACGCAAAATTTCAATATATTCTCGGGTCCTAAGGAGAGGCTTTCCAAAAGCCTGGCCATGCCAGCCTTCGATCACCTGTGGGCCTGATGGCCCCACACCCATCAGGAAACGTCCACCCGACATTGCATTAAGTGTCATCATGGTCATCGCCGCGCAGGCTGGAGTTCTGGCAGGCATTTGCATGATGCCGGCACCAGCTTTGATTTTTTTGGTTTTTGCAAGGACCCAGGTTAAAGGTGTCACTGTGTCGACACCCCAGCTTTCGCCAGACCAGACACTCTCGAATCCCAGGCGCTCGGCTTCCAAAACAACATCCATATCTGGACCGCCAGCCTCACCTTTATACTTAAGTAACATGCCAAGCCGCATGGATTCTCTCCTACTAAATTAATTGGGTTATCTTAGGCATGGCTGTAACGCACAGGCTAGATTAGAGGGGTATAAGTCGTTTTGCGTTAAACATTTTTGACTAAATTGCTGAAAATTAGGCTGATCTGACTACCCTAGGCGGACTTCAGACTTAATTCCGACACACGGTTTCGAAATCCGCTTGATAATGTAAGTTACCATCCTGATTGAGGACTTTAATTTTCTGAGATATCGACGGCTTGCAGGTTTCGCCCTAGCTTTACAGAAGTTCAGCTTATGAATGAGGACAAGTGACATCATGGATTTTCGGTTTACAGCGCAGCAGGAGCAGATCAGAGATGCAGTATGGCGTCTCTGCGAAGGCTTTGGTCCGGACTACTGGCTTGACCGAGATAATACCGGTGAATTTCCTGAGGACTTCTATCAAGCATTAGCAAAGGATGGCTGGTTGGGAATTGCCATGCCCGAGGAGTTTGGTGGTTCTGCTCTCGGTATTTCTGAGGGTTGTGTTCTTATGGAGGCAATCGCCGAATCTGGCGCTGGCCTCTCTGGAGCTTCGGCTATTCACATCAACATATTTGGCCCTCATCCAATCGTGAAGCACGGTACGGCAGAGCAACGCCAAAGGTTCTTACCTCCTTTAATTGCAGGTAGGGAAAAGACTTGCTTTGGTGTTACTGAGCCGAATGCTGGCCTTAATACTGCCGCTATTACAACCAAGGCCGAGCGCACGGCTTCGGGCTACATTGTTCACGGTCAAAAGATGTGGACCACCACGGCTCAAAGGGCCAACAAGATACTGTTGCTTGCTCGCACTACACCAAAAGAGCAGTGCAAACGTAATTTTGATGGGATCACCCTTTTTTACACGGATCTTGATAGGAACAAGGTTGAAGTGCGTGAGATCCCAAAAATGGGTCGTAAAGCTGTCGATACCAACGCACTTTTCATAGATGGTCTCGAAGTTCGAGATGAGGATCGAATTGGTGAGGAAGGTCGCGGATTTTATTACCTGCTTGATGGCCTAAATCCAGAGCGTTGTTTGATAGCAGCTGAGGCTATTGGAATCGGAAAAGCAGCCCTCAAGCGGGCCGCAGACTATGCGCGTGACCGTGTTGTTTTTGGACGCCCAATTGGTCAGAACCAGGGTATTCAGCATCCTCTTGCAGATAGCTGGGCAAAATTAGAAGCGGCCCAGTTGCTTACGTACAAGGCTGCTTGGTTATACGACAATAAGGAACCGTGTGGCGGCGAAGCAAATGCTGCTAAGTACCTTGCTGGTGAGGTAGGGTTTGAGGCTTGTGAACGAGCCATCCTGACTCATGGTGGTATGGGTTATGCGAAGGAATTTCATGTGGAACGACTGTTCCGAGAAATCATGATTGCTCGTATCGCCCCCATCAGCCGGGAACTTGTTCTCTCCTATATCGGTGAGCGCGAGCTTGGTTTGCCTAAAAGCTACTAAGTCGTAGATACCCATTAGCGAAAAATTAAAGCAAACTCTTGTAACGAAAAACGCCCGCTACACAGCGGGCGTTTGAACCGTTTAGAAAATTCTACCTTCAGTTATGCAGCGGCAGATTCTTGCTTTGCTTTGGCTCTTGAAACTTGACGCTTAAGTTTCCGGATTTCGGGAGTTAGCTTTGAAGCACCTGCCGACAAAAGATAAGAATCAAGACCCCCATTGTGCTCAATCGTGCGAAGAGCGTGGGTGGTGAGACGAAGTCGTACTTTTGAACCAAGAGTGTCGGACATCAATGTCACACTTTGTAGGTTCGGGCGAAACGTCCGCTTCGTTTTGTTGTTTGCGTGGCTGACATTGTTGCCAACCATCACATTTTTGCCGCTCACTGCACATCGACGGGCCATGTTTATGGTCCTATTTTATCTGTTGAAACACTCTCGGAAGCCGCGGCTTATACGAGACTCCTGGGCCTTTAGTCAAGTATTTGAGATCAATTCTTCGCTTTCAACCTCGAGCTTTTTCTGATGAGTAAATCCCGCCCTGATACGAGGTTATGCTTTCGCACTAACTTTGTGATTCATATACCACGCCTGATCTGACCCAGCTCCTACGTTGGCTATACGAACATCAAGCAAATACGGTTCGCCGGCTGCCTGGACTTCATTACCTCTCTTTAATGCAGGGCCCAGATCTTTTGGGTCTTCAACCCTTGCCCCATCTATACCTTGAGCCTTAGCGAGTAGCACGAAGTCTATTTCTGGATCACCGAGGAAGGTCTCAGGGTATCGGTTTTGGTCCTTCATGTTGCCACCCCACGCCGCAAAATTCGTCCTTACGGTTTGGTATTGTTGATTGTTCCAAACAACTGTCAAAATAGGCAATCCATAGCGGGCCATAGTCCAAAAGCCTGACGGGCCATACATTACTGAGCCATCTCCAATGCTCAACGTTGTTGGCCTGTCGGGTGACCCTAGCTGTGCTCCAATGGCAGCACCTAAACCAAAGCCTAAGCTCCCACCGAAAGTCCGGACCATGCTCCAGTCCTTGTCATCATACCCTAGTGGCATCATGTGGTCGGCGGCCCGGAAATTCTCGGAAACAAAGACTGTTCCTTCAGCGAGTGTTTCCGCCATAACAAGCCCAAGATAATTGGGATGTATTGGGGTGTCGCCTGCACGTTTTATCTTCTCTAGGGCATATTTTTCAGCTCGCTCCTTCGCCTGTTTTGCAAGAGAGTGACGGCGCTCTTGAATGTTTTTTTGGTTAGCATCTCCTGGACGCCAAAGGTTGTTTATCCCTGCCACCGTATGCTTAACGTTGCCTAAGACACCGATATCTACAGCATAAGTGCTGCCTATCATGTTCGGGTCATGCCCAAGGGCGATGATAAGTTCAGCATTGAATCGGTCATCAGATGCGCCAGCTCGGGTATTCTGGCGATATCCAACAGTTAGGATTACGTCGTAACCATCATTAGGTATTACATCGATCATACCAATGTAGTTTGGATGGGCCATCGGAAAGGCACCATAGTCGAAGAAGCCCACCGCAGTCGGCAGAGAATAGTTTTCTGACAGCTCTAGAATTTCCCGTTGTGCGCCTGCTGCGTGCACGTCGGGCCCAACTAGTAGGAGAGGATTTTCCGCATTCAACAGCGCATCATGTATGCGCTGTAGAGTTCTGTCGGCAGCTGCTGTTGGTGTCTCCAAAGGGAGGCCAGGTCGAATAACGCCTTCAACATTTTTGGCATCCAATGCGGGACTGGAGTAAGCCACGTAGACCGGTCCAGTCGGCATGGTGCCTGCCGATTTAAAGGCACGTCGAGTTGCCATTGGAATTCCTGCAGGATCTGTAACTTCCCATCGCTGCTTCGTTACATCCTGGACAACGTTCATCTGCGCGAAACCTGCTGAGGCACCTAACGTATTGTGATCCCCAAATGATCCGTTATCCCGAAGTGCTGCCGTGACCACCATAGGGGTCCCATCAAAATTGGCATTGAATAGCTGGCCAGATCCCTGGCGGGTGCCGGCGGCTAAATGCACATTCACAAAAGATGTTTTTTTTGCTGCTTTGGCGTATCCGTCTGCTGCGGCCAGCACTAGAGGCTCTGAGAGACAAAGGATTGGCTGAACGCCCGGCACTGTAAGGAATGCGTCGAAAAAGCCTGCTTCTGCGCTACCTGTGTTGGTGAACGCATACTCCACACCTTGTGCGACAAGCTGGTGCATAAGTAGCTCGCCACCTGTACCGATTACTTTATTGCCCTTGCTCATGTTTCTCGCCTTGATTCGTTGGCCTGTTTTCAGATGATACGAAGAATTAGTTCTTTGTTGGAACTATGCTTTTTCAGCGTCCAATAGTTCACACATTCGATCAGCGCTCTGGGCAAAATTGAATGCAGGCTTCCAGTCCCAATCTTTATTCGCGATATCGTCAGCCATCACATCGGGCCACCCGCTCAGAAGCTTTTCAACGACCGGATCTGGTGCAAAATCGCACTCGAAGTTTTGGAAGCGTCTGCGGATCGTTGTAGCTACTGCCTCTGCGGTTACGTGATATCCGTGGAGATTATAGGTATGACGTGAAAGCCTATTAGCATCGGCGAGGCTGTATTCGACGATAGACCTAATGACGTCTTCCAAAAATAATGTGGACATACCTACACCAGGTGAAACTGGAAAAACAAACCGTTCTCCGGCGTGGGCCGCTCTAATTGCATGGGATGGATAGGCCGTTACAGCTGTCTTCGGAGCAAAAGGCGAAATTACTAGTGGGAAACGCAAGCATCGAAAGTCCAGACCATGCTTAAGTTTGAAGTATACACCTAGCCTTTCAACGGCGACTTTGCTTGCTCCGTAGAAATTGGCAGGCCACTGTTCCGCATCTTGAGGAAGTGGATCAGCAAGGCCATCACCGTAAGTTGCTACGGTGCTAGCAAAAAAGAAACGATGTACTCCTGTTGCCATAGATGCACGCAGTAGGTCGAACGAAGCGTTTGCGTTAATTGCCCATGCAGCTTCTATGTCCTCTTCTGAGCTGCCTGATAAAAGGGAGGCCAAATGGTAAACAATGTTAGGCTGATGCTTCTCGAGCATTGACATGACAGCCGACTTGTCTCGGATATCACCAAGAACGATTTCGTCTCCTTCACTCGAGATTTCCGAAGTTGCAGGCAGGTCAAAACGAACAATTTTGATCCCGCGTTCTCGCAAACGAGAGGCTACTAAACGCCCAAGATTTCCATTCCCGCCTGTAATCAACGCTTTTTGAATGCCTGACATCTCATCGATCCCTTTTACCTATCTCGAATTTATTGAACTTTACGAAAACCAGTCTCAGTTTTTGTTTCGCTTGGCATTGAACCCACAAAAAATCTGAAATTTTTACCTGTGCCCCCAAAAGGTTGTCGATTCTTAATGACAACCTTATGGGGCCCTTTTGGGAGCACTGTGGCGGTAAATCGAAAAGTTTACTTTGGACTACAATTATTTAACCGTGGAGAAGGCTGTAGGTTGCAGGAAGGAGTTGGAGTAGCCGGAAATAAGTGGGCCATTTTTCTCTGTCTCGGCACGCTTTGAGACCCATTCTGGATCTACCATAAAGCCGCCCCATTTCTGCTCCCGCTCGGCAAGGCTTTCCCAAGCAAGCATGTAGTAGAGGTCTTGATTTGATTCGCCGACAAGCACCGTCCAAAAGCCTGCAGGGCGAATCCCGTGTCTTTTCCAGATACCAAGAGTGATTGTATCAAAACGGTTTAATAAATCTGGCATCTTACCGGGCATGGCGTGGTACACGCGAAGCTCATAGATCATTTGGTGTATTTCCTTGTTGTTAAGGTGTCTCAGATGAAAAACATTAGCCGTCTGAATGAACTTAGCCAATTAGCTTGCGTTCAAGACCTTGCCTGGACCACCATGTAGTCATGAATAATATTAAAAAAGTTGCTTTAGGCGTGGGCACAGGCGATGCGATAGGGGCTGCCTTCGCACGACGTTTCGCTGCAGGCGGCTATACCATAGCTATCGCGCGCCGGGATGGTGCTAAGTCGGAAGCGTTGGTAGAGAAAATCAGACAGGATGGAGGATCAGCTCGTGCTTTCTCTATTGATGCTAGAGACGAGGCCTCAATTCAGGATCTATTCCAGACTGTTGAGAGGGACTTAGGGCCGATCGAAGTCTGTCTTTACAACGCTGGAGCCAATTTTCGCAGTCCCTTAACTGAGACTTCTTCCGAATTGTTTGAGAAGGTTTGGCGGTTAGGGTGCATGGCAGGTTTTCTAACGGGGCGGGAAGCAGCAAAATATATGGTGCCTCGTGCAAAGGGCACCATCCTGTTCACTGGAGCCACAGCTAGTGTGCGCGGTGGTGCTAATTTTGCTGCGTTTGCAAGTGCAAAGGCTGGTCTGCGCGCTGTTGCTCAGTCTATGGCACGGGAGTTAGGGCCTAAAGGAATTCATGTAGCACACCTTGTGGTTGATGGCGGCGTTGATAGTCCAGCAATCCATGCAAGGCGGCGAGCTGCTAACGGTGGCAAGGATACTGAATTTCCGCCTGACAGCCTCATGAAACTTAGTTCCATTGCGGAAGCGTATTGGACGCTCAATGCCCAGTCCCGAGATGCCTGGACCTTTGAGATGGATATCCGTCCTTTTGTGGAGCCTTGGTAATGACTGGTTTGGTGCTTTGGGGCGTTGGCACTAGTAGGACTCTTCGCGCGCATTGGGCTCTTTGTTTTCTTGGTCTTGAATATGAAACGAGAGCAATTCAAACCCGCACACCTGCAATGGAAGGCCAGGAATACAGAAGTGTTAACCCGCGCGGTAAAGTACCAACGCTGCAGGATGGCGATCTGACGCTAACTGAAAGTCCAGCGATCGTTACTTATTTGGCCGAGAATTACAGCGGTCCGGAAAGGTCTCTTATTCCGTCTCGCAAATCATCGAGGGCTGAATATTTCGAATGGTTATCATTTATTGCGATGGAACTGGACGCAACATCGCTATATGTGCTCCGTCGTCACGAGGGTTTGCCTGATATCTACGGTCCAGCTCCAGAGGCTTGTGAGGTTGCTCGCAGCTACTTCGATCGCATGATAAAGGCTGCTGCTTTGCGCTTGGAAGACAGGCGCCGGTACTTGCTGGGCGACAATTTTTCCGGGGTCGATATCCTAATGACAACATGCCTTGATTGGGCGGTACGTTACGGCATCACTTTACCTCAAAGTTTTACGTCTTACAGGTCAAGAATTGATGAAGAGCCTTCTACTGCAATTGCTTTCGCGGCGAATGCCGTAAGATGACAGGTCCTCTTGAGGGTATACGGGTCATTGATCTCTGTAGTGTGGTCTCTGGGCCAGCCGCGATGGTTCAGCTTGCTGATCAAGGGGCAGACGTAATCAAAGTTGAGTCGCTGGATGGAGATATAACGCGTCGAAGCAGGGCGGAGTCGCCAGGATTTTCCCCAGGCTTTGTAACCTGCAATCGCGGGAAGCGCTCTATTGCTCTTGATCTAAAATCAGAGTCTGGAAAGGCAGTTCTCTGGCGTCTGATTGAAAGTGCTGACGTATTGGCTCAGAACTATCGACCAGGCGCTATGGATAGGCTTGGTTTTGGCTATGAGTCGGTAAGAGCGCGGAATTCTCGGGTCGTGTATCTTTCTATAAGTGGGGTTGGAGCGACCGGACCCTACTCAGAGAAACGTGTTTACGATCCAATCATCCAAGCGCTGTCAGGCCTCGCAGACATCCAGTCTGATCCACTATCGGGCCGGCCAAAAATGATTCGCACTATCGTCGCAGATAAGACAACGGCGATTTATGCTGCTCAGGCTGTCACAGCAGCACTAGTCGCCCGAGGGCGAACAGGAGTGGGTCAGCACGTTGAAGTATCCATGCTTGACGTGATGCTTTCTTACCTCTGGCCGGAGGGTATGGCGCCCTTCGCGGTGGTTGCTGATGGAACGACAGAAGCACGCGCTTCCATTCATGACATGATTTTTGAGACCAGCGATGGATTCCTTACCTTCGGTGCCGTCTCTGACCAAGAATGGCGCGGTCTCTGCGAAGCATTAGATAGGCCTGATTTGATAGAAGATCCGCGCTTTGCGACCCCTGCTGCACGTTCGAAAAATAGGCAGGAACGAATGGAGGTGGTTGAGCTGGCAATTGGTCAGCGAAAGCGTGACGAGCTCATTTCAGCATTAGAGGCAAATGATGTACCTTGCATGCCAGTACTTCGAAGAACTGAGGTGCTCAACGATCCACAAGTGCAACACAACCAAGCTATCAAGACGATTAATCAGCAGGGGGTCGGTCCAATACGACAGGCTCGTCCAGCTGCACGCTTTGGAGCTACCCCTGCCCACGATCCCCGGGTTGCACCATCGTTGGGGGAACATACGCTAGCTATACTGAATGAAGTCGGTTTTGATACGGAAGGTATTCAGCGGCTTTTGGACTCCAAGGTGGTTTATGCTCCTGATGGAGAATGAGACATTGGTTGCTCGTTTTTGCTGATTTAAGATTATGATGTTTTTGGTGCGAAAAAGGCTAGAATCCAACTAACAATTAAAGGACCTGCTCAAATGGATATGGGGTTAGAAGGTAAGCGTGCGCTAATAACTGGTGGGTCCAAAGGCATTGGACTTGCCGCAGCGAAGGGATTAGCGGAAGAGGGCGTATTACCTATCATTGTTTCCCGCACCGCCGCTGATCTGGAGCGCGCCGTGCAAAGCATCAAGCAAGCTACTGGGGTCGATGCGGATTTTCGCGCTGTAGATTTGTCGAATGGTGATGCGGCGCGCTCACTTGTCGCCGAATTCAGTGATATAGACATTCTTGTTAACAATGCTGGTGCTATTCCACCTGGAACTGTCGAAGAGGTCCAAGAACAGCGCTGGCGGGAGGCCTGGGATCTCAAAGTCTTCGGCTACATCAACATGACGCGCGCAGTTTACACCAACATGCGTCGACAGGGTCACGGGGTCATTGTAAACGTAATTGGTGCTGCTGGTGTTAAGCACAGCCCTGGCTATGTCGCTGGCTCTATGGGCAATGCTGGGTTGATAGCATTTACTAAGGCTGTGGGTGGGGTATCTCTTCGCGACAATATTCGCGTTTGTGGCCTTAATCCTGGTTTGGTTGTTACCGACCGAATGGAAACAATGCTTCGGGGTACGGCCAATGAACAGTATGGTGACCCCGATCGATGGAAAGAATGTATGCCAACTGACCCGCCACCATCTCAACCGGAAGACTGTGCTGATCTAATCGTCTTCCTCGCCAGCAATAGAGCGAAGATGATCACGGGTACGACAGTCAATCTAGACGGTGGTGCAACCCAGCGCTGATGTTCGATAAACCGGGAGATAAACTGATGCGTTTAATCACTCTTGCCACAATTCTTGCCGTCATAGCCGGGCCTGCTTTCGCCCACCATCCAATGGGGGGTGAAACTCCAGAGACATTGTTGCATGGGCTGATGTCTGGAGTAGGGCATCCAATAATTGGAGTAGACCACTTTGCCTTCATCATTGCGGCGGGTGTGCTAGCAGCATTGATTAAAAGTCGTTTATGGGTTCTCGCGCCGCTTGGTCTCGTTACCGGCGCTCTCCTTGGTTCCGCCATTCATCTGCTTGCGATAAACATTCCAAGTGCAGAGATATTGATTGCAACATCTGTTGTGGTTGCTGGTGCATCAATGGCGATTGGAGCCCAAGTGGGTCTTGGGGTGTTAATTGTAGCTTTTGCCTTCGCCGGTATTTTTCATGGGTATGCCTATGCCGAATCAGTGATCGGTGCGGAAAAAAGTATCATTGCAGCCTATCTGATATCCTTCAGCGGGACCCAATGGGTCTTAGCCCTATTGGCAGGTTTCGTCGCCCGCCTGACCATTGGCCAGGTCTCGTGGAAGCGCACAAGAGCAATTGCCGGGTCGGCAATTGCTGGATTAGGTGCTGTGCTTCTAGCACAGGCAATAGTCTGACTTTTGCGTGAGAAAAGATGGTGGGCGGTACTGGGATTGAACCAGTGACCCCTGCGATGTCAACACAGTGCTCTACCGCTGAGCTAACCGCCCGCCGAGGCGGGGGGTTTAACTAAGAACGGGTTTTCCTGCAAGAGGGGAACGCTGTTAAGCTATTAGAAGAAGTCGAACATTTAAGGAGTCGGCCAATGAATGCTGCTAAATTACTTGCTGATAGATATTTAAAGTTCGGCATTTTTCTCGCACCTTTTCATCCAATGGAAGAGAACCCATTGCTTTGCCTGGAGCGAGATATGCAGCTCCTCCAGCACATTGATGAACTAGGTTATGACGAGGCCTGGGTTGGTGAACATCATTCTGGCGGCTTCGAGATCATCGCAAATCCAGAGCTTTTCATAGCGCAAGCCATTGAGCGTACGCGCCATATTCGCCTCGGTACTGGCGTTATCTCACTGCCATATCACAACCCCTTCACAGTCGCGTCTCGTATGACCCAACTTGATTATCAGGCGCGGGGACGGGCGATGTTTGGGGTGGGCCCGGGCGCTCTTGTCGGCGATGCCTTCCGAATGGGAATCGACCCTGAGAACCAGCGCCGAATGCTCAACGAGGCGCTTGATGCGATCATGCCGCTGATGCGCGGTGAGATGGTTACGATGGAGACCGACTGGTTCAACTTGCGCGAAGCCCGCCTTCAATTGCCGGGCTATACCCGTCCGCACATGGAAATAGCTGTCGCATCTGCCCGTTCCCCAGTTGGTGCTTTAGCTGCCGGTAAACACGGTTTGGGGATGTTGTCGATCGGTGGAACTTCGGACGATGCACTGACCGCCCACGCGAACAATTGGGGGCTGGCGGCTAGTACCGCCACTGAAAATGGTCACAACCTTGACCGAAAGAATTGGCGCATTGTTACACTGATGCATGTCGCAGAAACTCGCGACAAGGCATTCCAAAACGTCAAATGGGGCATTGAACGTTGGGCAAGATATTTTCGCGAAATTGCGACCTTCCCCATCGTTCCAGCCGATATTCATGATGCCGCTGAGTATCTGACTGAAAATAGGATGGCCGTTATTGGCTCACCGGAAGATGCAATCGAGTATCTTGAGCGATTATGGGATGGGTCTGGCGGCTTTGGCTGCTTAATGCAACTTGCTCACAACTGGGCAGATTGGGAAGAAACAAAGCGCTCATACGATTTGATTGCTCGTCAAGTTTTCCCACACTTCCAGAATTCTAACGCTCTGCGTTACTTCTCCTATGACTATTCTCATGAAAATAGGCCGATGTTTATCGGTAAAGCTGAAAAGGCAGTGATGAGTGAGATTGAAAAACACAAGACAAAGAAACAAACCGCAGCCGAGAAACAAACCGCAGCCGAATAAGCGCGTGATATTTGTATCACGTGCATTAGCAATTCATCCTTTGGTCCTGGTCAATTGCTGCCCGGGCTCCTAGTTAAGGGTTCTGGAGGTTATGACCCATGGTGATGTTGCCTGATCCTGATCCTGCAATCCTAGCAGCGAGGGAAGAAATTATTCGTGACTTGCGGGGGTTAATAACAGCCCCTGACGGTGTGATAGACCATCCGGACGAGATTAAACCTTACGAGACCGATGCGCTGACAGCCTATAAGGAAACCCCGCTTGCGGTCGTGCTGCCCGAGACAACGGCAGAAGTAGCTGCTGTCATGGCTTACTGCCATAGCCGTGGCGTTAAAGTTGTTGCTAGAGGAGCAGGTACCTCGCTCGCCGGAGGTGCTTTGCCCTTGAAGGATGCAATCGTTCTTGGTGTTTCAAAAATGACCCAAATTCTTGAGGTCGATTATGACAACAGAACGATTACTCTTCAGCCAGGGGTTACTAACCTTGGGGTTACCGATGCGGTATCTGCGGATGGGTTCTTTTACGCTCCTGATCCGTCATCCCAACTTGCTTGCACTATAGCAGGCAACATAGGCATGAATTCCGGAGGTGCCCACTGCCTGAAATATGGCGTTACTTCTAATAATCTCATGGGTGTTGAGTTGGTCTTGCCCACCGGTGAGGTTATTCGTCTTGGAGGCAAGCACCTTGATGCTGGAGGTCTAGACCTTTTAGGCCTCATAACGGGTTCTGAGGGGATGCTCGGAGTTGTTACGGAAGCAACGCTCAGAATTTTGCACTCTCCCGAGGGTGCACGACCTATCCTCTTCGGCTTTAAATCTAGCAGAGATGCAGGTGCTTGTGTGGATGCGATTATCGCTTCTGGAATTATTCCGGTCGCCATTGAATTTATGGACCGCCCTGCCATCCATGCGACGGAAAAATTTGCACACGCCGGTTATCCGCTTGACGTAGAAGCGCTGTTAATCATTGAGGTCGAGGGCTCCCGGGACGAGATCGATGCTATGCTGGGCCGTATTCAGAGGATAGCGAAAGATTTTGCACCAGCGTATGAGCGGGTGGCTAAGACTAGCGCAGAAAGCCTTGCTATCTGGAAGGGGCGCAAGTCAGCATTTGGGGCCATTGGTCGAATTTCTCCGGACTATTTTTGTATGGACGGAACTATCCCTACTGGAAAGTTACCGGAAGCGTTGGAGGGTATTTCTGCAATTTGCCAGTCCTATGGGTTTGAAGTTGCAAATATTTTCCATGCTGGCGATGGCAATCTGCATCCACTGATTCTCTATAACGCAAATCAGCCCGGTGAAACTGAGCGTGCTGAGGCTTGTGGTGGCGAAATTCTCAAGCTTTGTGTTGCCCTTGGCGGCTGCTTAACCGGAGAACACGGCGTGGGGGTTGAGAAGAGGGACCTCATGACAGAGCAGTTCTCGGCAGATGAACTCGACCTGCAGCGCCGCATCAAGCGGGCATTTGATCCAAAGTATCTGATGAACCCCCACAAGGTTTTCCCGTTGGAAACAATGCCCCAAATGCAGGCAGCCGAATGACTGATTTTTTGCGTCCTGAAACTCCAGAGGAAGTGGCTGAGGCAATCAGAGATGCTAAAGCTCCAATAAATATCGAAGGAGGTGGAGGGCTTAAAGGACTTGGAAGGGTAGCGGGCGACGGTGGAACGCTAAAAACCGACCGTTTGAAGGGGGTAATTGAATATAGCCCTACAGAGCTTTACGTCACTTTCGCTGCCGGCACTACATTGACAGATGCTAAAGCGACGCTAGCGGAAAAAAACCAACGTTTACCGTTCGACCCTCCTGACCTGACGCATTTATACGGCGCTTCCGGGCCTGCCACTGTTGGGGGAGTGGCGGCCTCTGGGCTTTCCGGCCCTTCCAGGGTTGCGTCTGGTGCCGTTAGAGATTTTCTGATTGGTGTTAAGTTCGTGGATGGAGTTGGCCAGGCTATGCATGGTGGTGGTCGGGTGATGAAAAATGTCACTGGCTATGATCTCTGCAAGATATCGGCTGGTGCAATGGGTACCCTTGGCGTCCTGACTGAAGTTACATTCAAAGTATTGCCGAATTCGGTTGCTGAACGAACGCTAGCGGTGCAAGGCTTAGACGACTTTGCCGGGCAGGCTGCAATGTCAGCGGCGCTGAAGACACCTTTTGAGCCAGTGTCAGCGGCGCACTTGCCAGCCAGTGTTGCTGGGCGCATCCAGGGACTTAGTCACTCTTCACATACTTTGATCCGTTTTGAGGGCTTCCCCGATAGCCTCGATTATCGGACCGAAGCTATTAGAAGAAACCTCCCAGTGGAAAATATTATTTCTTTTGAAGGAGAGGTATCCGCCGCGATATGGGAAGCGGTGAGGGATGCATCTCCATTTCATCAACAAGGCGACCGATCGCTTTGGCGTATTTCAACGTCACCTACCAAGGGACCGGCTCTGGTAGAAAAGTTGGGGGATCTTGGTGGAGAAGCATTTTATGATTGGGCTGGTGGGCTGATCTGGCTCGCTTTACCAGCAGATTTGGCAGATGCCGGCGCTACAAAGATAAGGTCTGCTGTTAGTACTGCGGGCGGCCACGCGACTTTGATAAGAGGCTCTGAAGCCGTCCGGTCAACCGTCGATGTATTCCAGCCACTCGACCCAGTCGTAATGAAATTGACCAAGGGTTTGAAGGATGTGTTCGATCCAAAAGGTCTGCTGAATCCTGGCCGAATGTATGCCGAAGTATAACTGTAGGAGTTAGCCATGCTTGATGACACCCAGCCAAAACTGAAGCCATACAGTGGCCCAGTCAGCCCCTATGCACTTCCAGAGATCTTTATTCAGGATGCTTTTTCCAAGGATGATGAGCGGCTTTGGTGCCCTATGACACCTTACAGTTGGTCTCGTCCATTATGCCTTAATGCCAGTCAGGGTTACTGGGTTCATCTATCAAAGTTTCGGAGCAAGGCGGGTCAAGAGAGCATCGTCTCCTGTCACCGGCATCCAGCACCCGTTCATGGCTTCATTATAAAAGGTGGCTGGCGTTATCTTGAACACGATTGGGTGGGGACTGAAGGCTCGTATGTATTTGAGGCGCCTGGTGACATCCACACGCTCGTGGCTCTGCCGGATCAGCCAGAGAGTGTCACTCTGTTCCACAACACAGGGGCTCTGATTTACTGCGATACCGAGGGTAATACGACTGGGTACGCTGATGTGTTTACCCGGATAGAAGCTTACGCCAAGCATTTTGAGGCGGTTGGGCTTGGCCGAGACTATGTGAAAAACTTTATCCGGTAAGCTCTCTTATATCCGGTTCTACGGTTTCACATTTAAAAGTAGCGCTCGCGGTTAATTGCGGAACCAGTGTTGAGTTCGGTTGGCGAATGCGACCAGAGATAGCATTACTGGAACTTCGACCAGTACGCCTACTACGGTCGCTAACGCTGCACCAGAATTTAGACCGAAGAGGCTAATGGCAACCGCCACAGCTAGCTCAAAGAAGTTTGAGGTCCCAATTAGTGCGCAGGGCGCAGCAATGTTGAATGGCGTTCGCCATGCCCAGGCTGCCCAGTATGCAACTGCAAAGATACCATAAGACTGAAGTAGAAGTGGTACTGCAATTAGAAGGATTAAAAGTGGATCCGACAGAATTGTCGGTCCCTGAAAACCAAACAGCAATATGACAGTGGAGAGAAGGCCGATAACTGAGAAGGGTTTTACTTTATTGGTAAATGAGGCGACCGCCTTTGCCGCACTTATTTGATTTCTGGATAGAAATTTTCGAGTCAAAACCCCTGCAATAAGCGGGATCACCACGTACAATAAAACGGATAGAATTAGGGTGGTCCATGGCACCTCTATTTCGGTCACACCAAGCAGCAGAGCAACAATCGGTGCGAAGGCTACGATCATTATTAGGTCGTTTATTGAAACCTGAACCAGAGTATATGTTGGGTCGCCCCGGGTTAGTTGGCTCCAAACAAAGACCATAGCCGTACATGGAGCTGCTCCAAGGATGATAACGCCTGCAAGGTATTGTTGTGCGTCCTCTGGAGCGAGTAGGCCGGCGAATACGTGATCAAAGAAAAGAACCCCAAGGGCGGCCATCGTAAAAGGCTTCACCAGCCAGTTTACCAGAACAGTGATTATTAGACCTTTTGGTTTCCCGCCAATATCCTTCAGGCTGGCGAAATCCACTCCGACCATCATCGGATAAACCATCGCCCATATTAGGATCGCTACAACTACATTGACGGACGCGTATTCAAGATTGGCTACAACCTCGAATAGACCTGGAACCGCAGCACCGAGGACAATCCCTGCAGCAATACAAAGCGCGACCCACACCGAAAGCCATTTTTCAAAAAAACCGATACCGCCAGGGGCGGCTTCTTGATCTGATTTACTCACTGAAACCTCGCTTACCCGAATGCAGGTTGACTATGCCAGACGCTTTAAAGAGACAAGTCTAATATTGGTTTGGTTTTTAGAAGAGATGGCGTCTCAATGTCTCGAACAATGGCTCAGCTCCAGGCAAAGACGGGTTGTTCAAAATGATCAACCCGCAACATCCGACCATGCATCGCGACCTCACGAAATTGATACAGTAGAGCCGCTGTTGGCGCGTGTACCATATCATTCATGATGGCCATTCGAATTACTGGCCGGTCACTCTCTGGAATTCGAATTAGATCGGGTGACTCAGGCCGGTTTAATTCTTCTAGTGGCACCAGATAAAGAGCGTGTACTTCCGAGGGATTAGGTTTCAGCGTTTTTCCAGGACCTGCCCAGAATACCAGTGGGCTTATGTTGTATCCTGATCGTGTTGGATAGTCGTCTAGCCGGCCGACCAGGTCGTCAGGTGACAGATAGAGGCCAATTTCCTCTTCCATTTCCCTCAGAGCGGCTTCGACCACGCTTTCGCCAGGATCGAGCCTTCCGCCTGGCAATGCCCATTGTCGAGAATGACGCCTTAAAGTTCCAGATCTGCGCGTCAGAATAAAGGCTGGTGCCCCTGAATCGTCTTCTGTTATCGCGATAGCTACAGCGGCGGGCTTCAACTGCGGATTATTAACTGTCTGAAGCTCCAGTCTAGCAATATTATTGGCTAACTTTTGGCGCAGAGCAGTCAATGTGAGGTCAGCGCTTCATCGATTTCTAGTGCGCTCATGCCTACTTCTTTCAATACGTTGTGCCCGTCAGCCCCAAGCGTAGGTTGAGGACGGTGAATATTTGGTGGAGTTTTAAAGAATGCGATAGGTGGCGCAGATGTCAGTGTTGTGCCTGCTGTCGGATGCTCGAGCCGACGAAAAAAACCTGTCTCGTTCAAGTAGGCGTCCTCAAATAACCCATCGAGAGTAGCCATGGTGCCATTGGGGATGTCAACGCTATCAAGAACAGCTCGCCAGTGCTTGGTTGTATTCGTAGCTAGTTGCCCCGCCACTAAGCTCAACAGTTCATTGATGTTTTCCGTCCGACCTTCGAGGGTCTTAAAACGTGGATCTTGGGCCGCCTCATTTAGACCTAGAGCTGGCAGCATACGTGCCCACTGCTCGTTGGTAACAGCGAGCAAGCATATATGACCATCAGTCGTGGCGTAGGGCCGTCGATGGGGTGTGAACATGCGTGGAAAGCCAGGTTTTCCTCCTGGTCGATCAAGAGCTTTCTCCCAGAAATGGTCAGCAATATTAAACGCTGTCATTGTCTCGAGCATAGGAAGGTGTACTTCTTGGCCTTGGCCGGTTTTTTCCCGGGCAAAAAGTGCCATTCCGATAGCGCTTGCAAGCTGAGTGCCACAAAATTTGTCAGCGATTGCCATCGGTGTGAAACGTGCTTCTCCATTGGCTGAGGCAATCATTCCGGCCATACCGCTTTCGCCCTGAATAACATCGTCATATGCGGGACGATCTTTATCAGGGCCGTGACGAGCATAGCCAGTTGCGGATGCGTAAATTAGTCGAGGGTTTTCTGCTGCCAGGCTTTCATAGCTTAAGCCAAGTCGATCAACAGCACTTGCTCGCATTGATAAAACCAACACGTCTGCGGTTTTGATTAATTTTTTAAGGCTCATGAGTGCCTTAGGGCGTTTGAGGTCTAATTCTATGCTTCGTTTATTTCGGTTCATCGCCATAAAGTGGGCGGCCATGTTCATTTCGTGGCCAGGACCCAGTCTTCGCATAGGATCGCCTCCAGGAGGCTCCACTTTTATGACATCGGCGCCCATATCGCCCAAAATTTGGGTGGCTAGTGGACCTAACACATTGATTGTTAGGTCTATGACCTTAACCCCCTTTAGGGGGCCGGTAGCTTCACGGGTGTAGTCGTCCCCCATTAATCAATCCCGTCTATCAAATTTTTGGCAATAATATTTCGCTGGATCTGGTTTGATCCTTCGATGATTTGCACCACCTTAGCGTCACGAAAATAACGGTTGATTGGATAGTCGTTTGAAATTCCAGATGCCCCAAATATTTGCACGGCATCGGTTGCTACCTTCATAGCCATATCGCTTGCAAAGGCTTTAGAAATCGCGGCGGCATGCGCCAGTTCTTTGCCCCTAATGCCCGCGTCAGTCATGGCGGCTGCCTTATAAACTAGCCCGCGCGCTGCCTCGATTTGCATTTCCATATCGGCAAGCATCCAGCGGAGGCCTTGGAAATCAGTAAGGGGTTGGTCAAACGCGCGTCGCTCTCGCATAAACTGCATAGCAAGGTCTAGGGCGCCTTGTGCCAGACCAACTGCCCGGGCTCCAATAATTGGTCGTGAAAGCGCCAAGGCCCCCATTACTTGTCTGAAGCCTTTCCCAGGATCACCGAGTATGGCGTCTTCGGGTAGCAACACATCATCAAGATAAAGCGGTGAGGATGGAACGCCCCGAGCGCCAAGTTTGTCTTCCTTGGGCCCGATTTGAAGACCCTTTGCATCTGTCGGCACTATGAAGAAGTTCACATCGCCCCGACTTTCTCCTGTCTTTGCAGCAAGGACGATAAAATCCGAGACTAGAGCATTCGTGCACCAAATCTTTGCGCCAGAAATATGCCACCCTTTTTCAGTCTTTTTAGCGCGCGTCTTAATCCCTGCAACATCGGAGCCAGATTGTGGCTCTGTTATCGAGAATGCGGCGCGCAATTCGCCAGAAGCTAGACCGGGCAGATATCGATCCTTCTGCACTTTAGTTCCAGCGGCCATGATTGCGCCAAAGGGTGTCCATTGCACCACTAGTAGATAGCCAGTGTTGTAGCAGACCCGCCCGAGTTCTTCGACCGCCACACAGCCTGCCAAGAGACTATCTTGACCACCATATTCATCTGGAAATGGTAGGGTGAAGATGCCCAGTTCTTTTAGGAGGTCAAACATGTCCTGAGGGTATTCCCCAGTCTTGTCGATCTCGGCAGCGCGAGGAGCTATTCGCTCAGAGGCGACGCGACGGATGAGGTTTTGAACCTCAATAGCTTCTGAAGGTAATGCATGCATAAAAATGATTGTGAGTGAAAACCGCGTTAGACGTCCAGTGTTTCCATTTCGGTCTTGCTAAAAAATGCTATCCTGCTAGCCTTGACAGGTTTTAAGGGCGACTAGGCTTTTAACGCCCAACAAGGGAGGATTTTATGCAACCGAAAACTTGGTTGGCTGGTCTGGCGCTTGCCGCCACACTTGCCGTTCCCGTTTATGCTGCTGCGCAGCAGGCGGGTGGAACTTTACGGGCTTACCATCGTGGCAATCCACCGTCAGGGTCGATCCATGAAGAAGCAACCTATGATACCACACGACCTTACATGGGCGTGTTTAACAATCTCGTGATGTTTGATCAGACCAAGGACATGGAGAGCCTTGACACTGTGGTAGCAGATCTCGCGACTAGCTGGTCTTGGGATAGCAGCAAAACGAAGATTACTTTCCAGCTGCAAAAAGGCGTTAAATGGCACGATGGAAAGCCTTTTACCGCTAAAGACGTGCAGTGCACATGGGATTTGCTCCAGGGAAAGGGCAAAGCAAAATTACGCAAAAATCCGCGTAAAATTTGGTATTGGAACCTGAAAGAAACGACCGCTGATAATGACCACCAGGTGACTTTCCACCTGAACCAGCCGCAACCATCGTTTCTAGCACTCCTCGCATCAGGTTATTCGCCAGTTTATCCGTGCCACGTTGCACCAGCTACGATGCGCACAAACCCGATTGGAACTGGCCCATTCAAATTTGTTGAGCTAAAGCAAAACGAGTCAATCAAATTTGTTAAAAACCCAGACTATTGGAAAAAAGGTAAACCATACCTGGACGGCCAAGAGTTTACGATTGTGAAAAGCCGTTCTACTCGCGTCCTAGGGTTCGTTGCTGACAAGTTTGATATGACTCACCCCAACGACATTACCATCCCGCTTCTGAAGGACGTAAAAGAACAGAACCCGGCTGCGGTTTGTTATACATATCCGACGAACATTTCATACAATATTATTGTTAACCGTGAGCAGGCACCGTTCGACAATCCGGATGTTCGTCTAGCAATGTCTTATGCGATGGATCGCGATGCGTTCATCAAGATTTTGATGAACGGAGAAGGTGCAAAAGGTGGCGTTATGTTGCCGCCCCCAAATGGAGTTTGGGGTATGCCGCCGGATGTACTAGCTAAAACCCCTGGTTACGGCGATAAGACTGCCGATATTAAAAAGGGCCAGGAATTGATGAAAAAAGCTGGTTTTGGCCCTGATAATCGCCTGTCGGCAGTTGTCTCGACCCGAAACGTTGCTACTTACCGAGACCCTGCGGTTATTCTGATAGACCAGCTTAAGGCTATCTATATAGACGCCGAGTTGAAAACCATTGAGAACTCTAATTGGCACGCAACGGTGGCAAAGAAAGATTACCAGATCGGTATGAACCTAACGGGTCTTGCTGTTGATGACCCCGATGTTGCGTTGTTTGAGAACTATGCTTGTGGTTCGCAACGCAATTACACGGGCTACTGCAACAAGGACCTCCAAGCGCTCTTCGAAAAGCAATCTTCAATGAGTGATGTAGAGGCCCGTAAAAAGCTGGTATGGGAGATCGACGCCAAGTTACAGGCAGATGTGGCTCGGCCAATGATCGCTCACTACAATGCAGCCACTTGTCTGCAGCCGCGTGTGCAGGGCTTTGTGCGTAAGCGCAACGGCTCCTAC
This sequence comes from Alphaproteobacteria bacterium, assembly GCA_030833925.1. Lineage (GTDB taxonomy): Bacteria > Pseudomonadota > Alphaproteobacteria > Bin95 > Bin95 > VMCJ01. The sequence continues at coordinate 61,062 of JAURGE010000004.1, read as the reverse complement.
AGTGATTGGCGAATGGAAAACGTCTGGCTGAAGCAGTAGAGCCAGGCATCTAGTAAAACGGGAAGGTTCGGCAGATGTCGGATCTTCCCAATTTTTTTGGCTACTAACGCCACATAAGAAAAGGTGGGCGAGCGATGGCGTCCTATATCATTAGACGCACACTGCTGATGGTTGTGACCTTAATAGGTCTTTCAATTGTCATATTTGCGATGCTGCGGCTCGTTCCCGGTAATATTGCAGATATTCTTTTTGATGCGGCTGGCTTTATAGATCCGGCAGAAAAGGCGCAGCTTGAGGAAGAGCTGGGGCTCGCTGATCCAATACCAGTCCAGTACTGGAACTGGATTGTTGGTTTGCTTCAGGGAGATCTTGGATTTTCGTATGTCTCTGAGTTGCCCACAATCGATGAGATAGCTCCACGACTTCCAATTACAGCAAAACTCGCCGTTTTGGCATTGTTCTTCTCTGTGATTTTTGGGCTACCTTTAGGTGTGATTTCAGCCGTAAATCAGAATTCAAAGCTTGATTATTTTCTGAGAGTTATAAGTCTCTCCGGTCTTTCTCTGCCATCGTTTTGGCTGGCACTATTGATATTAATGGCATTCGTTTCATGGTTTGGTTCAATGCCAATTTACACGAACCCTCCCGACAATCTTTGGGATGAATTATTGCTTTATAGTGTTCCTGCAGCTGCTGTCGGGTTTAGGTCGTCTGCATTGATTATGCGCCTGACTCGTTCATCCATGCTGGAGGTCTTGCGGCAAGATTATATCCGGACGGCGAAAGCAAAAGGTGCCAGTGATAATTCTGTTAATTATGGCCACGCTCTTTCAAATGCTGTTTTGCCAGTCATCACCATTATTGGCATTGAGGCTGCATTCCTTATTGGTGGTCTCATAGTTACCGAAACTGTATTTAACATACCCGGCGTTGCTCGTTTCCTTGTTGAAGCAATTCAATGGCGTGATTATCCAATTGTGCAAAACTTAGTGATGTTTATCGGATTGGTGGTGGTCGTCACCAATTTCCTTGTCGATTTACTATACGTCGCGCTCGACCCGCGCATTAAATACGAATAGGAGAGCGTTGGCGATGACACAGCCAGTGATCGACCACGCCGCAGAGCTCGCCAAGGCTGGCGCCGGCGTCGAAACGCGCCTCAGCAAGGCTTGGTTTTTAATGCGGAGTTATCCGCTAGGCGCAATAGGGCTCTTGCTGTTTTTTATCTTAGTTTTTTGCGGTGTTTTTGCTGATTGGCTTGCGCCCATGGATCCAGTGAAAACAAATGCAGACACGTCCTTGGCATTGCCTGGCACTATTCATGTGCTCGGGGCAGATGTGATGGGACGAGATTTGCTGTCCCGAATTATTCATGGTGCCCGCATTAGCTTGGCCGTAGGTATTGGCTCCACGATCTTTGGGTGTCTTCTGGGTGTTATAATTGGTTTGGCTTCAGGGTATTTGCTCGGTTGGTTTGACTTAATTACCCAGCGGATTATCGATATTATGCAAGCGCTGCCATTGCTAGTTATGGCATTGGTAATGGCTGCAGCTCTTGGCCCAAGCCTAGAAAATACCATCATAGCTATTTCTATCCCTCTTGTGCCGCATGTGGCGCGTGTAATTCGTTCGAACACGCTCTCTCTTCGGGAGATGCCGTTCGTCGAGGCGGCGAAAGCAATTGGAATGAGTGAAACACGTATCGCAGTCAAACACGTATTGCCGAATACTTTTGCACCATTGATTGTCCTAGCGACTGCTCAATTGGGCTCGGCAATATTAACAGAAGCGTCGCTCTCTTTCCTTGGGTTAGGAATTCCAGAGCCCCATCCATCTTGGGGACGGATGTTGTCAGAATCTGCAGCTGAGTATGTCAGAACGGCACCATGGCTTGTGATTTTTCCTGGAATTGCAATCAGCCTCGCGGTCTTTGGTGCCAACCTACTGGGTGACGCTGTCCGTGATATTCTTGACCCCCGTCAGCGGAGCTAGAAACACATGGCAGAAGCGGCGGCAATGTCGGCTACAAAACAGCCAGCACTCGAGGTAGAAGGTCTGCAGACCTATTTCTACACTCGTGATGGTATTGTCCGGGCGGTCGAAGACCTTTCATTTCATGTTGATCGCGGTGAAACCTTGGCAATCGTGGGTGAGTCGGGTTGCGGAAAGAGTATGACCGCACTCTCGATCATGCGTCTTATTCCGGATCCTCCAGGAAGGATTGTAGGGGGGCGCATATCGCTCGATGGTCAGGATCTGATGCAGTTGTCGGAAGCCCAGATGCGGAATGTCCGCGGGAACGACATCTCTATGATTTTCCAGGAACCCATGACGAGCCTGAACCCAGTCATGCGGATTGGAAAGCAAATCTCTGAGGCCCTAATCCTTCATCAAGGAATGTCAAAACAACAGGCCCTTGAGCGATCAGTTGAGATGCTGAAGCTTGTTAAAATTCCTGAGCCAGAAAGGCGCGTCAAGGAGTTTCCGCACCAGCTTTCCGGGGGTATGCGGCAGCGCGTTATGATCGCTATGGCTTTAGCCTGCAATCCAAAGGTTTTGATAGCAGACGAACCAACTACAGCATTAGACGTCACGATCCAGGCCCAGATACTCGACCTAATTGTCAAACTCCAGGAGGACCTTGAAACCGGGGTTATCCTTATTACTCACGATCTAGGTGTCGTGGCGGAGACGGCCGACAGAGTTATTGTCATGTATGCAGGCCGAAAGGTCGAAGAGACGGACGTTAACACTTTATTTGGAAATCCTCGACACCCTTACACAAGGGGTTTGCTTGCATCAGTACCGCGCCTTGCCATTGTTGCGGGCGAGGAAGAAGCTGAAGAGCGTCTAGAGGAAATTCCCGGTATTGTCCCGGCGCTGCATTCATTGCCGGAAGGGTGTGCTTTTGCACCTCGTTGCCCGGCCGCCACTGATGCCTGTCGACAGGCTAGGCCGGAATTCGAGGAAAAACGACCTGGCCACTGGGCAGCCTGTTTCCGGTCCGACGAACTTTATGGAGCGAACGATGGCTCAGGCTGAAACAGCATCTGAAGCGCCAGTCCTCGAAGTTGAGGGACTGAAGAAGCATTTTCCTATCCAATCAGGAATGCTTAAGCGCACTGTTGGCCATGTTTATGCTGTCGACGGAGTTTCATTTTCTATCGGGCGAGGAAAGACTTTAGGCCTCGTTGGTGAATCCGGCTGTGGTAAGTCGACTGTTGGTCGAACTGCTATGCGTCTGCTCGAGCCAACAGGTGGCAAAATAAAAGTCTCTGGTACGGACGTAACTAACTTGAGTAAGTCGGAGCTCCGCCCTTACCGCCGTCAGATGCAGATTATTTTCCAGGACCCTTTCTCAAGCCTTAACCCGCGTATGACAGCTGGTGAGATTGTTAAAGAGCCTTTGTATATACACGATATTGGCGACGCTACTGAGCGAGAGGAGATGACTAAGGCTCTTTTCGACCGCGTCGGTCTACGCCAATCTCAGATGCATAATTTCCCACACCAGTTTTCTGGTGGCCAGCGCCAACGAATTGGTATTGCACGAGCTTTAGCGCTTAATCCAAGCCTTATTGTTGGTGATGAACCAGTCTCTGCTCTTGATGTGTCGATCCAAGCTCAGGTTATCAACCTTATGATGGATCTCCAGGAAGAGAGGGATATGGCATATCTCTTCATTGCCCATGATCTAGCGGTAGTCGAACATATCTCCGATGAGGTGGCGGTCATGTACCTTGGCCGCATTGTTGAGAAAGCCGATAAGAAGACACTCTTTACTAACCCACTGCATCCTTACACTGAGGCTCTGCTCTCCGCGGCTCCTATTCCAGACCCAACAATCCGGCGTGAGAAAAAAATTCTGCAGGGGGATGTCCCAAGTCCAATCAATCCGCCAAAGGGTTGCCACTTCCATACGCGTTGCCCCTATGCCGAGGAACGTTGCAGGGTTGAGGAGCCGGTGCTCCAGAATAAGGGAAATGGCCACATTGTAGCCTGCCATCTTAGATAGAAGGTGGTTTTAGCTACTTACAAGCAGTGTCATATTTTGTCGGGCAGGTCGAATGCCCTTCAAGCTTTCCGCTAAGAAGTTGGCACTAAAATCTAGCTCGTCGATCGGGACGAATGGGTGAAGGCCAGAATTAGCGTGTAGGCGCTTGTCAGTTGATGCGAACGCATCGAATAGTGCAAGGCATTCTTCACGGCTAAACAGTTCATCCTCAAGCTGCATAATAAAAAATACTGGGCATGAAATCGCCTCTGCTGCTGCCTGGATTATTGGTCGATAGTGGACTGGCTTTGAAACAATACCCATCAGTCCCAGAACCGCTGCTGAGATCCTCGGCTCAGCAGCAACAAATGGTGCACCATATATTGTGCCCATCGACAGTCCCCAATAACCGACCGGACCAGAGCCCACTTCGGGTAATTCAGATACTGTCGCTAGCGCGTTGCGCCAGTCGCGTACCATCTCCTCAACCGTTCCTGGCCGTTCCCATTCTGGCCAGAATGCCTCTCTACCTCCGGCGCCAATCTGGCGCCTTCCATGTACCGGGCCATCCAATGATAATCCAAAGAACCCATGATCTCTTGCTAGTTGGTTTGCAATCCTCGGGATTGGCCGCTGGTGTCTATTTCCAGAGGCGCCATGACCAAAGCAAACAATTGGTGCTCCAGGTTGGGTTTTTTCGCCCTGCCACAAAACACCGGTTATAGGGCGTTCGGCCTGTAATATGGTGAATTCCCGGACGAAGGTATCCCTCTCTTGTTTGGCGTCGCCTTCCCATTGAATTTCCATTCCCAGCTTCCTTATCTATTTCTTGCAACCCAGCGAGGCGGACGCTTTTCTTGAAATGCTGTAATACCTTCTGCTGCGGTATCACTTCTCAACAGACGAGAGAGGGCTCTCGCAGCATCATCCAGCACCTCACTCGTACTAGCTTCGCCTGTTTTCCGAATGATGCGCTTTATTTCTGAGACAGCATTAGGCTCAGCCCAAGCAAGGCTATCCAGAGCATTATGGAGAGCCATCTCGAAGGCCGCCTGATCCTCTACTAATTCGTGTGCAATCCCTATTCGATGCGCCTCTCGGCCATCAATTACTTTTGCAACGACCGCGAGGCGTCGCGCTTCGCCTTCGCCAATCCTTCGCACCACTGTTGGTAGTATTTGGCTTGGAATAAAGCCTGCACGTGCTTCTGGCATACCCAGCTTTGCGTTTGCCATGCATATAACAAAATCGGAAGCGCAGGCCATTCCAAGGCCGCCGCCAACACAGGCACCTTCAACGGCCGATACTACGGCTTGTGGAAGTCTATCGAGCGCTTCCAGCGCCTCACCCATTCGACGGTAGGCTCTAGCTGTCGGATCATTACCAGTTTCTGTTGGAAGGTTCCGCATATGTCCTAGATCACCGCCAGCGCAGAAATTTCCGCCCCTACCTCTAAGAACTAAGACCCTAATATCATGATTTGTGGCTAGTGCCTGAAATGTATTCGTTAATTCTTCCATCATTGTTTGAGTGATGGAATTTTTCCGATCAGGCCTATTAAACCAGACTGTCCGAACGCAGTCGGAGTCTTGGATTTCAATTGTCTCGAGTTTCATGCCAGAGCAGTTTCCGGTCTATTTGGCATCTTCGATCGTGCCAACGCTTTGATGAATAAAATAAGGCCGATGTTTGCCAGATTGAACGCCACCCCTACACCAAAAGCAGTTGGGTAACTCAACGTCACGTCATAGACAAATCCACCAATTAAGCCTCCGCCACCCATTCCTACGTAACCGAAGAAATACACAATGCCAGTTCGAGTCTGCGCTTGTCTCGCTGGAAATAACTCTCTCACAGCAAGGCCATAGGCAGGAACGATGCCTCCGAACACCAGGCCGAACATCGCAGATATTATGTACAATTGCTCTTGCGTATTAAAGAAAATGAAAAGGGAGAGTGCAGCAGCTTGCATGCAAGCACCGATGAGGATTGTATTTAATCCACCTATCCTGTCTGAAATTAAGCCGAAGCCAAGTCTGCTGACGCCAGAGCAAACCAGCAGAATTGAAGCAATCTCTGCGCCGATATGAGTTCCAAAGCCTAAGGTTGCGCAGTAAGCAACCATTTGAGCCATGGGCATCGACATTGCTACGCAACAGCCAATGATTGCCATTCCAAGCAAAATTGTAAGGAGAGCAGGGTTAATATCAGGGGTGGTTCTGGGTTTATATCCAACAGCAGCGTTGGCTATTTGCTGTAATTCAGGCGCAGGCCGTCTGTGTACAAAGCTTAAGGGTATAATAGCGGCAGCTGCGAAAAGCCCATAGCCGACATAGACTGAGCGCCAACCGTACTCAGATACTAGTGGTTCAAATGTAACATTCCATAATGACCCTGCCACCGTTTGGCCACACGCAACCACGGCAATAGCGAGACCTCGGTTTCTATCAAACCATAGAGTCACATTTGCGATGAGGGGAGCAAAACCACATCCCATCCCCAGCATGCCAATGAAAAGAAAGACTGGTGCCAGTAATGAAGGTAGGTTTTCTGCGAGTGAAGCTATCGCACAGCCTATTGCAATGGCTGCGGCTGCTATCAAAAGGGCTGGCTGCACACCTTTCCGGGAAACGAAGTAACCCATAACAATACCGCCGATGCCAGCACCAAGAGTGGTTGCCGTATAAACAGACGTTGCGCCGGCTCTAGACCAACCCATATCGGTTTCAAAGAATGGTACCGATACTATTGCGAGGTAATTCCCGCCCATGGCAAGCGCGAGGGTGAACAATGACGCAAATGCAATTATCCAGCTGTAGGGTCGTTCAATCGACTCTTCTCGCGAAATCTTGTGGCTCATAGAAAAATAGGCGCTCCGTAAGGAGCGCCTATTCTAGTGCCAATTAGTTCATGCCGTAAGCGGCACATTTCAGGTCAATGGGCGACGATTTCCGAAGGATCCTTGTTGGCCTTCATAAGGGCTTCCGCCTCTGCCGCTGCGTCTTCCTCCGACCACTCTATTGGCACTGGCAGGCGGGTTAGAGCACGTTTTAGCACCTCATCTACAGTCTCTACTGGGACGATCTCCAGGTCGTTTTTCACGTTGTCTGGAATGTCAGCAAGATCCTTTTCATTGTCTTTAGGTATAAGGACGGTTTTGATGCCTCCACGAAGCGCGGCAAGAAGTTTTTCCTTCAGGCCACCAATCGGCAGCACCCGGCCACGCAGAGTTATCTCTCCAGTCATCGCCACATCTGCCCTGATGGGGATCCCAGACAAAGCGGAAATAATTGATGTGCACATGGCAACGCCTGCCGATGGACCATCTTTTGGTGTTGCGCCTTCAGGCACGTGCACGTGAATGTCAAGTTTATTGAATTCTGTCGGTTTTATTCCATAACGAAGGAGCCGTGATCTCAGAAAACTCCGCGCAGCCTGCACAGATTCTTGCATCACGTCGCCTAACTTTCCGGTATTGGCAACGTTACCTTTACCGGGCATGACAACGGCTTCGATAGTTAACAATTCGCCGCCTACTTCAGTCCATGCAAGGCCGGTAACTACACCGACCAAATCTTCCATCTCGGCTTTTCCAAAGCGGAATTTCTTGATCCCTGCATATTTATCCAGGTTCCGCCGAGTTACTCGAATACCTTTCTTGTTGCTGGCAACAATTTCACGAACGGCTTTCCGTGTGAGATTTGCAATTTCGCGCTCTAGGTTTCTCACACCTGCTTCGCGCGTGTAGTACCGGACAAGGTCTCGGAGCGCGTCGTCTGTGATCGACCACTCTCCTTTTTTAAGGCCATTATTCTTAACCTGCTTCTCGATCAAGTGGCGTTTGGCAATCTCAATCTTTTCGTCCTCTGTGTAGCCAGGGATCCGTATGATTTCCATACGATCAAGCAGAGGTTGAGGCATGTTCAGCGAGTTCGAAGTGGTGACAAACATCACATCCGACAGGTCATAATCAACTTCTAAGTAGTGGTCAGCAAAAGTACTGTTTTGCTCCGGATCCAATACCTCCAAGAGAGCCGATGAGGGATCACCTCGCCAGTCAGCACCGAGCTTATCGATCTCATCCAGAAGAAAGAGAGGATTAGAAGATTTTGCTTTCTTCATTCCCTGAATGATTTTACCAGGCATGGAGCCAATATAGGTTCGCCTGTGGCCTCTAATTTCCGCTTCATCTCGAACACCACCGAGTGACATTCTGACAAATTGTCTGCCAGTCGCCCTTGCTATCGAACGCCCTAGTGAGGTTTTTCCGACACCTGGTGGGCCAACAAGACAAAGGATGGGGCCTTTTACTTTTTTGGTTCGTGTTTGAACTGCAAGATACTCAAGAATGCGTTCTTTCACTTTGTCGAGGCCGAAGTGATCCTCATTTAGAACTTCTTCTGCGCCGTTTAAGTCGCGTTTTACGCGCGAGGGCTTTTTCCATGGTATGGACGCAAGCCAGTCCAAGTAATTACGAACCACGGTCGCTTCGGCAGACATTGGAGCCATATTCCGAAGCTTTTTGAGTTCTGCTCCTACCTTTTCTTTAGCCTCTTTGGAAAGTTTAATTTTCTTGAGTCGATCTTCGAGCTCTTGAACTTCGTCTTTACCGTCTTCACCATCTCCAAGTTCACGCTGGATCGCCTTCATTTGCTCATTCAGGTAATACTCTCGCTGGCTGCGCTCCATTTGACGCTTTACTCGGCCGCGGATGCGTTTTTCAACCTCTAGAACATCAATTTCACCTTCCATGAATGCGAAAACACGCTCGAGCCGTTCTTTTACGCCGTCGGTTTCAAGAAGTTGCTGCTTTTCGGGAATTTTAAGTGCGAGGTGTGCAGCAATTGTATCCGCTAGTTTGGATGGTTCTTCGATTTGGTTGACCGATACTAAGACTTCTGGTGGGATTTTTTTATTCAGCTTCACATAGCTCTCGAACTGCGCGACTACAGTTCGAGCAAGAGCCTTTAATTCTGGTGTAGCTGTGTCGTCCTCTGACAGAATTTCTGCCTCTGCTTCTACAAACTCTGATTGACCCGTGAACGAGGTAATTCGGGCGCGTTCTCCTCCTTCGACAAGCACCTTCACCGTGCCATCGGGTAGCTTCAAAAGTTGCAAGATAGATCCAACGGTGCCTACAGCAAAAATATCATCAGGGCCTGGGTCATCGACTCCCGCATCATGCTGTGCGGCTAGGAGAATTCGGCCATCACCATTGGTGACTTCTTCCAGTGCACGGACAGATTTTTCACGTCCCACAAAAAGAGGAACAATCATGTGAGGGAACACCACAATGTCCCGCAGCGGCAGCACTGGGAATGTGTTGGTACCTGTCATAACTGGTGTTCTCCAAATTTCGGACAGCAGAAACAGTACAACTAACGAGTCTGCCGATTTAACCTATAGAATTGGCCTCGCGGTGCCCAAATTCAAGGGGATAAAGCGACGTTAGGCGGAAGTTATGCCGATAAAATCAATCTTAAGTTGAAGCGTAACAGAACTCTGAGCCCAGTTGGGCTTCCTAAGAGGCCATTTCTGGCGCGGCAGACGAGTCTTCCTTTTTGTCTGCATAGGCATAAAGCGGTTGTGCGCGGCCTTCGACCACTTCCCGATTTACAATCGCTTCGTCTACTCCGTCCATGCTGGGTAAATCAAACATAGATTCAAGCAGAATTTCTTCCATAATTGAGCGCAGCCCGCGAGCACCTGTCTTGCGGGCAATTGCCCTTTCGGCTACCGCCTCTAGGGCGTCATCCGTAAAGGTGAGCTTCACGTCTTCCATGTCAAAAAGACGTTGGTACTGTTTGATTAATGCATTTTTGGGCTTGGTAAGGATTTCCATAAGTGCATCAACATCAAGATCACCTAGCGTAGCGATAACTGGCAGGCGACCTACGAATTCTGGTATCAAACCAAACTTCAAAAGGTCCTCTGGCTCCACCTCTGCCAAGACATCTCCCTGACGCCTTTCGTCGGGTGAGCGCACATCTGCACCAAATCCAATAGCCGTTCCCTTGCCTCGGGCAGAGATGATCCTTTCTAGGCCAGCAAACGCACCACCAACGATAAAAAGGATGTTTGTCGTGTCGACCTGTAGGAACTCTTGCTGAGGATGTTTGCGTCCTCCTTGAGGGGGCACTGAAGCAATTGTGCCTTCCATGATTTTCAGAAGTGCTTGCTGAACACCTTCGCCAGAGACATCCCGAGTAATGGATGGGTTGTCAGATTTTCGGCTAATTTTGTCTACTTCGTCGATGTAAACAATTCCCCTTTGGGCTCGCTCGACGTTGTAATCAGCTGACTGAAGAAGGCGTAGGATGATGTTTTCAACATCTTCCCCTACGTACCCTGCCTCTGTAAGCGTTGTAGCATCCGCCATAGTGAAGGGAACGTCTAAAATTCTCGCAAGTGTTTGCGCTAAAAGCGTTTTACCTGATCCAGTTGGCCCAATAAGCAATAAGTTAGATTTCGCGATCTCAATATCGCCGGACTTAGCGCCGTGATTCAGCCTTTTGTAGTGATTATGCACTGCAACTGATAGGATACGTTTTGCTCGATCCTGGCCGATCACATAGTCATTTAGGACATTGCAAATTTCTTGAGGTGTAGGAACACCATCACTGGATTTAACAAGGCTACTTTTATGCTCTTCACGGATAATATCCATGCAGAGCTCGACGCATTCATCACAAATAAAAACAGTTGGACCCGCAATAAGCTTTCGCACTTCATGCTGGCTCTTTCCGCAGAAAGAGCAATAAAGCGTGTTTTTTGAGTCGGAGCTAGAATTCTTGCTCATCCGCTTTCCTATATGCAACGCAGCGTCGCTTGTTAACCTTAGACGCTTGATTCACCTGTGTAAAACATCGATAGGATGTTTTTTTGGGTGTAAATAGCTCAAAACGGGTAAAAACCAGTAACCCGTTATTTAAACGACAAGTTGGCTCGATGCCTCTGTAGACCTAATTATTAGCGCCCTACTTGTCAGGCTCAGCCGCAGGGCGCTCCTGCACTACCTCGTCAACAATGCCAAAGTCTTTCGCTTCCTCAGCCGACATAAAGCGATCTCGCTCTAGAGCGTCTTCGACGGTTTTTAGGTCTTGGCCACAGTGCTTAACGTAAATTTCGTTAAGTCTTTGGCGAAGGCTAAGTATTTCCCGAGCGTGTATTTCGATGTCGGTAGCTTGTCCCTGAAAGCCACCCGAGGGTTGATGCACCATGATTCGAGAATTGGGCAGGCAAAACCTCTTGCCCGGGGCTCCTGCCGCCATCAAAAGAGATCCCATAGACGCCGCCTGACCAATACACAGAGTTGCGACAGGCGCGCGGATGTACTGCATGGTGTCGTAAATCGCGAGCCCAGCTGTCACAACGCCGCCTGGTGAGTTGATATAGAAGCTAATCTCTTTGTCAGGGTTCTCAGCTTCCAGAAATAAAAGCTGAGCACAAATCAGCGAAGAGACTTCGTCGTAGACCGGCCCAGTTAGAAAGATGATTCGTTCCTTGAGCAGCCGGGAATAAATATCGAACGCGCGTTCCCCGCGGTTAGTCTGCTCTACGACCATTGGGACAAGAGCATTCATCGTGGTCTCACCCGCAGCAATAGGGCGACGGAAGGGATCAAAAGAAGTCATTACGGGCTCTTTCGCTCTTCTAACGGTAGACGAAAATTCGCCCACTCCAATTATTTACTAAAAGATGTGGCGCTCGCAACCATGAACGTCAAGCGTCGCCTGACTTCTCTTCGTTCGCGCCCGTTTCCATCAGTTCTTCTGGTGTTGCTGAGCGTTTTTCTACTTTGGCAAGCTCCAGGATAAAATCTACCACCTTATCCTCAAGGATGGGCGCCTGCACTTGGCCAAGCGCCTGAGGATTTTTTTGATAGTACTCGTAAACGAGCTGCTCCTGACCAGGGAAGTTTGCCGCCTGAGCACGAATTGCCTGACCTATGTCCTGCTCTGTGATGGCGATGCTATTTTGCTTACCTATCTCTGCCAACAACAAACCAAGACGAACACGGCGCATCGCTATTTTGCGATATTCAGCTTCCAGTTCTTCGTCAGTTTTGCCTTCGCGAATCTCTTCAGCCCTATCACCTTCGAGCTGCTGCTTAACTTCACCCCAAATTTGATCAAACTCGCGCTCAACTAGCGTGGGAGGCGCTTCAAATTCATGGCCTTCGTCAAGCTTGTCGAACAATTCTTGCTTGATACGTGCCCTGGCTGCTTGGTTGTAGCTACCAGTAATACGCTCGGCAATCTGTGCTTTCAGAGCCTTTAAATCGTCCATGCCAACTTTCTTGGCCAATTCGTCGTCGATTTTGGCGTCGGTTTTCACTTTGAGGGCAGTGAGCTTAACGGCGAATACCGCATCTTTTCCAGCCAAATTCTCAGCGCCGTAATCGTCAGGGAACTTAACGTTGACATCTTTTTCTTCGCCTGCTGAGACCCCTACAAGTTGGTCTTCAAAGCCAGGGATGAACGCGCCTGCACCTAACTCTAAGTGGTAGCCTTCTGCAGATCCGCCCGCAAACTCTTCACCGTCAACCTTACCAACAAAATCAATGACAACAACATCACCGTTCTGCGCTGGGCGAGCTTCCTCTAAGTCAGTCGTTTCACGCATAGCTTCCGCAAAGCGTTCTAACTCGGACTGCACGTCTTCATCCTTTGCTGGGACCTCGAGCTGGACGAGCTCTAAGGAGGCAAAGTCCATTGTCTTTATCTCAGGTAGAATCTCTGACTTCACGGTGAATGAAAGGTCTTCACCGTCCTTGTATTCGCCAAAATCCAGTTCTGGTTCAAACGCTGGGGTTAGACTGCGATCATCAAAGGCCGAAGCCAAACCTTCCCGAACAATCTTATCAATGGCCTCGCCTAAAACGGCCTTTCCAAACCGTTGACGAAGAATTTTTACCGGTGTCTTGCCTGGACGGAAGCCATGCAAATTGACCTGAGGTGCCATCTCAACGAGACGTTCTTCTACCGCAGAGTCAATTTCTCCTGCGGTGATAACCATTTGAAACTCGCGCTTCAAACCTTCGGAAAGCGTTTCCGTAACCTGCATCGTACTTGCATCCGCCGTCTTAAGTGAAACTTACCATAAATGGTGCGGGCGAAGGGACTTGAACCCCCACGACCGATGGCCACCAGAACCTAAATCTGGCGCGTCTACCAATTCCGCCACGCCCGCCCGAGCAATACATAAGCACAGCCCGAACGCGGCCTTCTATAGCATTCTGCGCGCGGTTGGAAGTCCCTTTGGTCGAAGATCTCAGAGTTTGCTGTTTAATTACTTTCAGCACGGATAGCTGCAAGTGCTTCAGGCGTGTCGATATCGCGCAGAATTGCAGGATCTGACATCTCTACTTCTGCCACGGAATCTTCGTTCATTCCAATAAGATGCTTTGCGCCCACATCGCCTCTGAGATCTGACATCTCCTTAACAAAGTGTCGTGCCCAAAGTACAGGATTACCGCGCTTGCCTTCATGGGTTGGCACGCAGATAGCGCGTCCTTCAAGAGGATTGAATGCAGCTATCAATCGATCAACATGCCTAGCCGTCACTTGTGGCATGTCGCCAAGCAACACGATTAGAGCGTCCGCTTCCTCGGGCATTACATCGGCAGCGGTTTTAAGGGATGTTGAAAGACCCGCGTCGTAATTGGGGTTTAACACAAAACTCACATTAAAATTGGCCAGCGCTTTTTTTACCTGTTCTGCCTGATGCCCAACAACAACCGTGACAGAGGTTGTGTCTGCCGCAAGAGCAGTTTCGACAGCGTGCACGACCATCGCTTTTCCGTTGACGACCTCTAGAAGCTTGTTTTCAGCCCCCATTCGTCGAGACTGTCCAGCTGCGAGAACAACTGCGGCAACCTTTGATGCTTTCTGCACCTGAGTTCTGTCGCGCGTGGCTTCTTCACGTGGCAGTGGGCGGGCTCCAATCTCTGCAAGGAGGCCTCCAACCCCCATTCCCTGGACGTCGGATGGCGTAAGCGGAATGTTGGCGGCGATTCGCTGTAGCGCCCAATCAAAGCCGTTCAATTTAGGAGACCGCGCACAACCTGGTAATCCAATTACTGGCTTGCCTGTTAGCGTGCCAAATAGAATCAAATTTCCAGGGTCAACAGGCATTCCGAAGTGGAGGACTTGACCGCCTGCGTCTTCGATTCCTCTAGGAAGGGCGTCAGCTCGATCGCATATTGCTGAAGCACCGGCGATAAGAAAAATATCAGGTGAGCCTTTGGCAGCTTCCTTTATCGCACTGGCGATTGCTTCTGCGTCGTGGCGGCAGCGTATTTCACCTATCAACTTTCCACCCACGGCTTTAAGTCTGTTTGCAGTAATATCCACCGTTTTATCTAAAACGCTCGACTTTATTGTTTCCAACGTCGACTGGATCAAAACAGCGCGTTTTGCAGCGTAGGGAGCGACTTGAATGGCAGGCCCATCTTTTAAGGCTAATGCCTCAGCTTTCAGGACTGCGCTCTCAGGAGCTGCAAATGGGATAATCTTTATTGTGGCCGCCATTTGGCGACTTTCGACTGCAGCATATTCTGGCAGCGTTGCCACTGTTACGCTTTCGTGGATTTGATTGATCCTATCGATCTTAGATTTGTCTACAACTAAGACGCCCGGACCTGCAGCAATCAAATTGGCCCTGCCAGTGAAAGCAGCACTTTCCTTCAAACCAGGTCCTAACAAAGCCTTAGACAGGCGACTTGCTGCTTCATCTTCATGCAAATCACCTGCTTCAAGTCGTGCAACAGTGACTGAGTTGATGCCTGCATCGATTAAACGACTAATGTCGCCCGGGGTCAGAAGGCGACCTTTTTTTAAAAAACTTCCATTGATTTTAACGGAATGGGCTAGATAGGCCCCAGCCGCATCCGATGCTGGACAGGGGCCAAATTTCATCCTTTAGAACCTTTGTATAGGTGCTGTATGGCCTCGGCGAGAATTGCGCATGCAATTTCAGCTGGCGCCCGGCCACCCAGGTCTAATCCTACGGGGCCGTTTATGCGGGCAAGTGTTTCGTCGTTAAAACCCAAATCCTTTAGTCGATTTAGTCTTTTGCCATGTGAATTCCGTCCTCCTAAGGCTCCTATATAAAAGGCCTTGGATCGCAGTGCCGCTGCCAGTGCGGGATCATCTATTTTTGGATCGTGCGATAGTGTTACTACGGCTGTGCGGCTGTCGGGAGCAATCTTTGCCATCGCATCATCGGGCCAGTCATCCATCAGTGTCACACCTGGAAAACGCTCGACAGTAGCGAAGGCTCCTCTAGGATCAACAACCGTTATATCAAAACCCGCTAGTGAAGCCATTTGCGCTAAGGGCTGCGTGATATGCACAGCTCCAATAACAATCATTCGCCGAGGCGGATTGTGAACATGAATAAAATAACGCTGGTTGTTGTCAGTTATGAGCGCAGAATGATCTTGGCGGATAGCATCTCTGGCTGCTTCTATCACTGAGCTAGGAGCTTCCAGGTTGCCGTCTATGCGCTCGTTATAAATAACGGCCTCATTTCCATCTGATATTCGAACGACGCGCGCATGAGACTCTCTAGCCTTTGCGTGCTCTGCAAGCTGCTCGAGGGTATGGGATCTCATTCGCCAACTCGCTCCACAAAAACTTCGACTTTCCCGCCGCAAGTAAGACCAACTTCCCAAGCTTGGGTGTCACTCACGCCGAAATCCAATAATCGGGGTTGGCCGTCGGAGATAGCGTCGAGCGCCTCGGTTATCACAGCACCTTCAATGCAACCGCCAGAAACGGAGCCTAAAAATGAACCTTCAGAGTTAACAACCAGCTGGGAGCCAATTCCGCGAGGACTTGAACCCCAGGTGGAGACCACAGTTGCTATTGCCACGCCCTTGCCTTCGTTTCGCCAAGTCATAGCCTGCGCGATGATTTCATCGGATTCGGCTGGGCCTATTTCACCTTTTAGCTCGGAACTGCCTGCCGCCATCGCTTATTTCCTTTCGTATTTGGGGCGCTAAGGGCTGCAGCCAGCGCCTCCAAGCTTTCTAAATTATGGGTCGCACGAAATTCATCTACATGCGGCAGGATCGTTCTAACCCCACGCGCCTTCGCCTCAAAGCCATCATAGCGCAAAAGAGGATTTAACCAGATAAGTCTTCTAGAAGATTTTCCAAGTCGTTCTATGGCATGATCAAGAGTATTGCCTTCTTCTCTGTCAAGGCCATCAGTGATGAGCAACACTATAGCACTTTGCCCTAATACTCTGCGCGACCAGTTTCGGTTGAAATCGTCTAGGCACTGGCCGATACGAGTTCCGCCTTCCCAATCTTCAACCGAGCTCGCCACCCGGTCGAGTGCTAAATCAACATCCCGATTTTTGAGTTGGTGAGTGATATTTGTTAGGCGGGTGCCAAATACAAAACTTGAGACACGATCTCGGTCGCTAGAAAGAGCATGGAGAAAATGCAGTAACATTCTAGAGTAGCGAGCCATCGATCCCGAAATATCGCAGATTGCTACAAGTGGCGGAGGACGTTTTCTTTTTCTTTTTTTTGCAAGAATTATTCCACTAAGGCCACTGCGAAGTTGTGTGCGAAGGGTCGCCCGCATATCAGTTTGTTGGCCCCTAGCGCTTGGTCGAAACCGTCGGGTGGGGAAATCTGGGAAGGGTAAATGCAAGCGAGAAATCGCACGTTTAGCTGCCTCTGCCTCATCAGCTGACATGGTCTCAAAGTCAATTTTCTTGAGCTGTTCTTGGTTTGACCAAATTAAGTGCATATCGACATCAACCGCATCCACCTCCTTTGGTTGTTGAACCAAATCAGGTTTGTCAGGTTGAAGGGCATCAGCTAGGCGTTGTGGCAGAGGTGGTCGGCTTTCAAGGCCAGTTTCCTCCGGTCCAATCGATGGCAGCATCATACCCATCATTCGCTCTAGGTAGTCAGGGCTTCGCCAATACATATGAAAAGCTTGATCAAATATTTCTCTCTGGTCTGGCCGACAGACCAAGGTTGCGTGAAGTGCCCAATAAAATTGCTTACGATCAGTGATATCTATCGCGGCTACAGCTTCAGTTGCGCGAAGGGCGTGCGAAGGGCCAAGTGCCATGCCAGCTCGACGCAGGGTGCGTACAAAAAAGACTATGGCGTGTGCAAGACGGCCTTCCTGGTCTCCAGGTAGGCGTAAGCGTTGTTCAGGCATTGGAAGGATTTGCCGCTAGTTCTGCCTTTACTTCGTCTAGAAGACGTTTTGCCTCGCCACCGGCCATTCTTTGAATGTCGTCTTGATATTTCAGAAGCACGCCCATGCTGTTGGAGACTGCAGCTGGATCGAGTGCTACTGCGTTAAGCTGCATGAGTGCGTTGGCCCAGTCGATTGTCTCCGCTACCCCCGGGACCTTGAATAAATCCATGCCCCTTAACTTCCGAACGTAACTGACTATCTGTCGGGATAACTCTGAAGGGGTGTTAGGTGCTTTCTCCGCTAGAATTTCCAGTTCTCGGTCCGCAGTCGGATAATCGAGCCAGTGATAAAGACATCTGCGTTTTAGAGCATCGTGGATTTCGCGGGTGCGATTTGAAGTGATGATGACAATCGGAGGAGCTGCTGCTTTGACAGTTCCTATTTCAGGTACGGTTACCTGAAAATCTGACAGTGCTTCGAGTAGGAATGCTTCGAACGGCTCATCCGCCCGATCTAGTTCATCTACAAGTAATACAGGTGGTCCCTCTGCATGGGGTCTTAAAGCCCGAAGTACTGGACGTTCGATCAAGAATTTTTCGGCAAAAATGTCCTGTTCAAGAGCTGATTGATCTTTGACCCCACCAGCTTCTGCTAAACGAATTTGGATCATCTGCGCCTGATAATTCCACTCGTAAACGGCAGATGCTACGTCGAGGCCCTCATAACATTGTAGGCGAATGAGAGAACGTCCCAGAGAAGATGCTAAGACTTTGGCTACCTCGGTTTTTCCAACCCCTGCTTCGCCTTCTAAAAAGAGCGGTCGGCCTAACTTTAGCGACAGAAAAAGCGCAGTCGAAAGACTGTCGTCCGCTATATAGCCCTCTTGGCGTAAAAGTGCTCTGACGGCTGGCACATCCGATAGGACTTGAGAGTTCACTTCCACAATTTTCTGCCTATGAAAGTCAGTTTCATGGTTCATTGCTTTCGACGGGTAAAGGTCTTCTGCACCCTTTGCAAGCTGAGTTCTCTTTATTTGAAATTTACAGGACTCCTAAAAGCCTCTTTCTTTCAGGTGCCCGACGTCCTAAATCCAATAGCACGGCTTGGCTGATTTGGTCATTTCACTATTTTGATGCCAAGACTAGGTTTTTTTGCAGATAAGCGAGCGGGTTTTGTGAATATTAGGCTGCATCGAGGTATTGGGCAGTTTCGCATTTAAACCATCAACGTTAGCTCTTCGCTTTTATCGCGTCAGTGCTGATAGGGGAAAATAATGGTCCGGTTGACTAAAATATACACCCGCGGTGGTGATGGCGGGATGACATCGTTGGCAACAGGTGAGAGGCGACCAAAACATGATCTCCGTATCTGTGCAAATGGTGCAGTTGATGAGGCTAATTCTGCGATCGGGATAGCTCGTATTCACGCGACGGGAGACGTTGAAGAGGCACTAGCTCGCATACAGAATGACTTGTTCGATGTCGGCGCTGATTTGTCTACTCCTGATGGCCTTGATGGTGCTCTGAGGGCTACCGATGCCCAGGTTGAAAATCTTGAGAAGCAAATCGACGCGATAAATAACCGGCTGGAGCCTCTAAATTCCTTCGTATTGCCTGGTGGGACTGCTCTCGCAGCTACCCTTCACATGGCGAGGGCATTAGTTCGCCGAGCAGAAAGGGCGGCTACTGAACTAGCAACAGTTGAAGAAGTTAATCCCTCAGCTCTGAAATACCTGAACCGGCTATCAGATTTACTTTTCCAGATGGCTCGAGATGCTAATGATTGTGGGCGGCAGGATGTCCTTTGGGTCCCGGGTGCAAACCGATAGGTTTTTAATGCTAACGATTTGTTGAAAATCG
>JAURGE010000004.1:0-42004 GCA_030833925.1 Alphaproteobacteria bacterium | reverse complement strand
CAATTAGTTTTGAAGTTACTTAGTCGCTTTATACCTTTTTATCCGGCATACTTTGTTTATGACAAAAGCTCCTGCTCATAGGATGAAAACTACGGTCGGTATCATAGGCGGCGGCCCGGCCGGCTTGTTGCTTAGCCACCTGCTCGACCGTGCGGGCGTCGATTCCGTTATCTTAGAGCGACAGACTCGAGCCTATGTGCTCAGCCGAATTCGTGCAGGTGTTTTGGAACAGGGAACTTGCGATCTTCTTCGTGCAGCCGGTCTTGGTGATCGCCTGGACCAAGAGGGCCTGAGACATTCAGGTGTTAATTTGGCCTTCCAAGGCAAGGTGGCGCGAATAGATCTTGAAGCTCTTACTGGAGGTAAGGTTGTAACAGTCTATGGTCAAACGAAGGTTACAGAAGATCTTTACAACGCTAGAGATTCTGCCGGCGCTCGGATGGTGCACGAGGCTAAAGACGTGCAACCGCATGATATTGAAACTGAAGCTCCTTATCTTACCTTTGAGCACGAGGGATTAGCTCATCGGTTGGATTGCGACTTTATAGCTAGCTGCGATGGCCATCATGGTATTGGGCGCCAGATGATACCAAGCAGTTCTAGGAATGAGTTTGAACTGCGATATCCATTCGGTTGGATTGGTGTTCTTGCCAAAACACCCCCCCCGAATGAAGAGCTTATTTATGCCAGCCATCAAAGAGGTTTTGTGCTCTGTTCAATGCGTAGCGAGACTATCTCGCGATATTATTTGCAGGCGGCCTTGCAAGATACACCAGAAGACTGGCCTGATGACAGATTTTGGGATGAGTTAAAGCAGCGCTTGCCGTCAGAGGTGTCTGCGACCGTAATTGAAGGTCCCTCCATTGAAAAATCTATTACACCTCTTCGAAGTTTTGTTTCGGAACCCCTGAGTAATGGGCGCATGTTCCTCGCGGGTGATGCTGGTCACATTGTTCCTCCGACGGGGGCAAAGGGCCTCAACCTTGCGGTATCGGATGTAAAATATCTCTCAGATGCTTTGATTGCGTACTACCGCCACGGAGATGAAACGGGTCTTAAATCATACGATCGACTGGCTCTATCTCGTGTCTGGAAAGCGGCGCGGTTTTCCTGGCATCTGACTACGCTAATGCATCATTTCCCTGATGAAGGTGCATTTAGAGAAAAAGTGCAGAAAGCAGAATTAGACTATCTGGTTGGCTCTAAGGCTGCCATGACAGCATTTGCTGAAAACTATGTTGGCTTGCCCCTCTAAAAATCGCTCTATTCACTACATCTCAACGCCGCCATTAACCTGAAGAAGCTGGCCATTTACAAAGCCACCGTGAGGGCCGCACAAGTACGCTACAAGCGCTGCAATATCGTCGGCTTCACCGAGGCGTCCCACTGGAACATCGGCCTTAAGTTTTTCTAGGTTCCCGGAGTGTGCCGCATTCTCGCCCTCGCCGGGGAATGTGCCTGGAGAAATCACATTTGACGTAATTCCCTTGGGCCCAAACTCACGGGCAAGAGCCTTTGTAAGGCCAACAACGGCGTGCTTGGACATGGTTACATGCGGTCGACCGCCTGAACCGCGCTGAGCATTCATACCTGTAAAGTTTATAACCCGACCCCAACCAGCGTCGACCATTCCAGGCAGAACTGCGCGCGATAGCCAGACAGCGGCATAAGTATTTACCCGCATCACGGCATCTAAATCGGCATCAGACATCTCCAAGAAAGGAGTGCTGGGCCGGATGGCGGCGTTATGGATAAGGACATCTATTCGGCCAAATTTTCTGATTGCATCTGCCGCCATTTCTTCGACTGCTGTTTGATCGCCACAATCGGCCATTGCAATCATTGTTTCGGTGCCAGCCGCTCTGACTTCATCGGCCACTCGTTCACAATTGCTTTTATTTGATGACCCATTCACGACCACATTGAAGCCCATAGTCGCCAGATGAACAGCACAGCCTCGTCCGATGTTGCGACCAGATCCCGTAATCAGGGCAGTTTTATTGGTTTTAGCCATGATCAGGCTGTCTCCTCAATTTCGATATTTAGTTCTTTAATCATTAGGTCGCGCATTACAAATTTCTGTGGTTTGCCGGTAACTGTCATAGGTATCGAATCTTTTATTCGGACAAAGCGTGGGATTTTATAATGAGCAATTTGCCCATGACAAAAGGCGCGAATTTCGGCTTCGTTAGGAATCGGCTGGCCAGCTTTTGGCACGATCCAGGCACAAACTTCTTCACCAAATTTTTTATCAGGTACGCCAAAGACCTGGACCTCTTGAACGGAAGGATGGCGATACAGAAATTCCTCAATTTCCCGCGGATAGACGTTTTCCCCGCCGCGGATAAGCATATCTTTTACGCGTCCCGTGATGTTGCAATAACCCTCATTGTCAATGACACCTAGGTCGCCAGTATGCATCCATCCGTCAGAGTCGATGGCATCTGATGTGCGTTCAGGCTCATTCCAATAGCCCTTCATTACACAATAGCCGCGGGTGCAAAGTTCGCCCTGTTGTCCTGGCGGCACAGTATTTCCTTCTGCGTCGATGACTTTTACCTCTGTGTGAGGTTGGATACGGCCGACGGTTGAAACCCGACGTTCTAAAGGGTCCGATATTGAGGTTTGGAAGGAAACGGGGCTTGTCTCTGTCATCCCGTAAGCAATGGTGATGTCTTTTAGGTTGAGTTCAGAAACACAACGTTTCATTACCTCGATGGGGCAGGGTGCACCTGCCATTACACCAGTGCGCAAGGCATCAAGGTTAAGAGATTTTATATCAGGATGCTGTAAACAGGCTACAAACATCGTAGGCACACCATAAATTGACGTGCACCTTTCGTTTGCTAGAGCAGACATGGTTGCTATCGGATCAAAACCTTCGCTTGGGAACACCATTGCTGCACCTGTTGAGATACAGCCAAGTACACCCATAACCATGCCAAAACAGTGGTAGAGTGGGACAGGAATGCAAAGTCTGTCTAATTCAGTGAAATTCTGAGCATCAACCACGAACCGGCCATTATTAAGAATATTTACATGCGTAAGAGTTGCGCCTTTTGGAGCTCCAGTAGTGCCACTGGTGAATTGGATATTGATTGCATCATCAGGACTTAAACTCTCTGAGATAGCATCGAGTTCGTTTGTTTTATTTTTCCTGCCTGACTGAACAACATCACCAAAATTCAACATCCCGGAAATTGTTTCATCACCCATGCAAACTATGGATCTCAGGTGAGGTAGAACAGAAGACTTCAATGCGCCTGGTTTTGCTGATGCTAATTCTGGAGCAAGCTCCTGTATCATTGCCACGTAGTTACTTGTTTTAAATGCAGCGGCAGTGACAAGACAGGCACACTCTACCTGGTTAAGAACATATTCCACCTCAGCAAGGCGATAAGCAGGGTTGATAGTGACTAATATCAGTCCCACCCGGGCAGTTGCGATTTGTGTTAGAAGCCACTCGTAGCGATTGGGTGACCAAATACCGACCCGGTCACCGGTTTTTAGTCCAAGGTTTAGTAATCCTGCAGCGAGAGCATCTGCTTCCGTGTCCAATTCTGCCCAGCTTCGCCGGATGCCCTGCTCCGGAAATACCGCAGCATCTCTATCAGGGAATTTGGCAACGGTTTCCTTAAAGGCCTCAGAAATTGTCTTTCGCCATAATTTAACATTGGTTGGTCCGACGACATGCGATTTTCCATTTCTGGGCGACAGATCCACAGTTTGGTTGTTTACTGGATCGCTCATCGGTGCCTCCATGATATTACCTAATCGAATTTAGCCAATTTGGACGCTGAGACGCTAGGGTTAACGAAATGCAAAATGTTGCTGTTGCTGCTGTAGACTGGGGCACGTCCAGTTTTCGCCTCTGGCTGCTAGATCAAACGGGTATGCCCTTAGCCGAGGTTAGAGGCGACCAGGGTATGGCTGCACTTAAGCCCGAAGACTATGGGGTTGTGCTTGAAACGGCGTTAACTAAAACCGATGCGCCCGCAGATGCACCTGTCATAATTTGCGGCATGGCGGGAGCTGCACAGGGCTGGCGACCAGCACCTTATTTTGACTTGCCAGCGGATCTATCAGTTCTGCATGAGCAAGCATGCTCAGTGGACGGAATGGGCCGTGACATTCGAATTCTTCCCGGCCTTGCACAGCGAAATCCGAATGCGCCAGATGTGATGCGTGGAGAGGAAACGTTGCTCCTCGGAGCGACGCTGGCGCAAGGCATTCAAGAACGCACCGTTTGCTTACCTGGCACTCACTCAAAATGGGCGTCTATTATTGGAGGCAATGTCAAATCTTTTGGTACTGCGATGACCGGGGAAATTTTTGGTTTGCTCGCAAAATCTTCAACTCTCAGTCATTTTATAGAACTTAGGGAGGAGGTTTCACAAAACTCCTCCTTTTCTAGTGCAGTTGCCGAAAGCCTTGATGCCCCAGAGGCGCTTCTTCGGCGGCTATTCAGTGTGCGTTCTGGTCCTCTGTTGTTTGGTGAGAAGGTTGCCAAAGAGGCTGCTGCCCGGCTTTCCGGGCTTCTTATTGGGTCCGAAATAGCAGCTTTTCGGGCGGAAACTGAAGACGTACTTTTGGTTGCGAGTGGCAAACTTGCGAATGCCTATGCGCGAGCCTTGGGAGTTGCTGGGGTAAAGTTTGATCAAATCGATGCAGAAGTGCTCACTCGATCAGGTTTGGCCTATGCAGCAGGTCGAATTTGGCCAGAAAGGTTTGTGAGATGAGCACTTGGAAAGACCTGCAGCCAAAACTAGTCGCTATTCTTCGTGGGGTTACACCAGACGAAATCATCCCTATTGCGGAGGGACTAATCGGAGAAGGATTTAGAGCGCTCGAGATTCCTCTAAATTCCCCAGACCCATTTACTTCTATTGAACGGCTTGTGCGTTTTTCGGAAGGTCTTGAATGTCTAATTGGGGCTGGTACCGTTCTAACACCTCAAGATGTACGCCGTGTCTGTGACGTAGGAGGCAGTCTGGTTATAGCGCCCAATTGCAACGGTGAGGTAATTAAGGAAAGCGTGGCTTTGGGCATGACAACGGTACCAGGCGTATTTACTGCAACAGAAGCCCTGGCTGCTCTGTCTTGGGGCGCTCATGCTCTGAAGTTCTTTCCTGCTTCACTGCTCGGAGCTGCTGGGATCAAGGCAATTTCTGCAGTTTTGCCTGATGGTACCGACATGATAGCGGTTGGTGGTGTTTCTGATAAAGATATAACAGGCTACAGAGCTGCAGGAATTATGGGTTTTGGTCTCGGTTCAAGCCTGTATAAGCCCGGCGATTCAGTGATCGACGTTATTTCGCGAGGCCGTGCTGCCATAGCGGCCTACAATTCTGGAGGAAGTCAGTGATAGATATTCTGCAAGTGGCAACTCTGCCCCCCGCGCTTTTAGAGCGCCTCTCAAAGAACTACCGGATACACGACTGTGTGGATGGTAAGGGAGCAGATGAACTCCTATCAAAGGTAGGGCCAAATATTCGTGGCATTCTTGCCGGTGGTACGCAAGGTCCAGACGCGAATCTAATTGGGAGCCTGCCAAACCTGGAGATCATCGTATCGCATAGCGTTGGTTTTGATGCCACTGACGTCGCCGCCGCCCAGTCCCGCGGAGTCATCGTAACTCATACTCCCGAAGTGTTGACTGGCGATGTTGCTGATCTTGCCATGACGCTGATTTTAATGGTGACCCGAAGAGTAGGAGAGTCAGAGCGTTTTCTTCGCCGAGGTGAATGGTTGAAGAGGCGAATGGATTTTGGTGTTACGGTTAAGGGAAGAACTCTTGGCATACTCGGCCTGGGTCGAATAGGTAAGGCGGTTGCCCGACGGGCTGAAGCCTTTGGTCTCAATGTAGCCTTCCACGACATTCAACCTTTGGGCGATCTGCCATACCGACATTATCCAACATTACTGGATTTGGCCGAGGCCAGTGATATTTTGCTAGTTGCTTGCGAAGGTGGTCCGGCTAACCGAGGTCTTGTCAATCGCGCTGTGTTGGAAGCGTTGGGACCGAAAGGCTACCTCGTAAATACTGCGCGTGGTCCTATCGTGGACCAGGATGCCCTCATCGCTGCACTGCAAACGGGTCTTATTGCTGGGGCAGGACTAGATGTCTTTGATGGGGAGCCATCAGTGCCAGATGCACTTCTAGATATGGAGAATGTAGTTTTAACTCCTCATATCGCGAGTTCGACCCACGAAACGCGCCGAGCAATGGCCGATCTGGTTGTAGCCAATCTTGATGCGCACTTTTCCGGTAAGGCAGTTCTAACGCCAGTTCCACGTCAGATATCTTAGGGAGAGACGTTATGGGCCGTTGTTATAATGGTGTCTGGCCTGTTGCTCCGACACCGTTTCATGAAAATGGATCCCTTGATCTAGAAGGCATGAAGAGGGTTATCGATTGCATGATCGATCAAAAGGTCGATGGTATCTGCATTCTGGCTAACTTCTCTGAGCAGTTTCTTCTCAGTGATGATGAACGGGCAACCTTGACACGCCTCTGCTTAGAGCATGCGGCGGGCCGCGTTCCAATCATTGTCACCGCCTCTCATTTTTCCACCGGTGTGGTCGAGGCTAGGGCTCGTGAAGCCGCTGTTATGGGTGCAGCTATGCTGATGTTAATGCCGCCTTATCACGGAGCACTTCTTAAGGCTGATGAGGAGGGTATCGTTGAGCACTATGCCCGCGCGTCAGATGCTGGAAAAATTCCTATCATGGTCCAGGATGCCCCAATTTCGGGCGTCAGTATGTCTGTTCCCCTAATGGTTCGAATGGCGCGGGAGATTGAACAGGTAAAGCTTTTTAAGATTGAAATGCCAGGCACAGCTGCCAAGCTTCGCGCTCTGATTGAGGCCGGGGGTGATTTCATTGAAGGCCCCTTTGATGGAGAAGAGGCCATTACTTTGATGGCAGATATGGACGCGGGGGCAACTGGTTCCATGACTTCTGCAACACTCCCGGACTTGATACGCCCTGCTGTCATTGCGCATTTGGAGGGCCTTCGCGATGAGGCGCGCCAAATTTATAAAAACCTGTTGCCGCTGATAAATTTTGAAAATCGTCAGTGCGGTTGGCGTTCAACAAAGGCTGTCATGCAGGCAGGGAACGTTTTTAAATCTGACTATGTTCGACATCCAACTCGACCGCTTCATCCTCAGACAAAAGCAGAATTGCTGGAACTTGCGCGTGAATCAAACCCCATTGCGTTGACCTGGGGTCTATAATTTTAGCTTATCCCGCGGCAATTAATTCGCCGTGGAGTTGATTTGTTGGAAGTGCGAGCTCAACGATTTTAGGCGCGATAGAGGTGGGCGGATTGTGTCCCAAAGGGTCTTCTCCCGGAAATGCTTCGGCCCGAAGAGCGGTTCGCATTACACCAGGATCGATAAGGTTTATCTTAAGCTTGGTGTGTGCAACCTCTTGCGCCCAGCTACGCACGATCGTTTGAAGCGCTGCTTTACTGGCCGCGTAAGGTCCCCAGAAGGGCTGACCTGATGCGGCAATGCCAGCAGTCACTACGATTACTCTACCAGCCGTAGATTGCTGCAAAAGTGCTTCAAAATTTCGAATTAGACGCCAGTGGGCAGTTAGATTGGAAGCAATGATGCGCTCAAAAAGTTCTGGCGTGAAATGAGCAATCGGAGACAGCTGGCCAAGAATTGCCGCTGTTTGTACTAGAATATCGAGACGTCCGTATCTCTCCGCAACACCAAGAGCGAGCCGATCTTGAGCTTCTCCATCTAGAAGATCGACAGGTGCAATAACAGCTTTACCCCCTGCAGCGCCGATCCTATCGTGAATTTCTTCAAGAGCTCCCTGCGTTCGAGCAACAAGCAGCACTTCTGCCCCTGAATTTGCTAACGCTTCAGCTGTGGCGGCGCCAAGTCCCCGAGAAGCGCCAGCAACAAGGGCGACGCGGCCTGCGAGAGGTTTTTTGTCACTCATTCCGCGGCCTGTTCTATGGGCAAGCCACTAGATGCTCCGATTAATCCCTCATCTTGGTCTACAAGTCGGCTTGGGTATTCTCCGGTAAAACAGGCATCACAATATTGCGGCTGCTTTGCGTTGCGCCCCATTTTTTCGCCCATTGCTCGATACAGGCCATCTAGAGACACGAAAGCCAAACTATCGGCTTTGATCTGTTTCGCCATCTCTTTCACCGAAAAGCGCGCTGCTAAAAGCTCGGACCGGTCGGGAGTATCAATGCCGTAGAAGCAAGGATTGGTCGTTGGTGGGCTTGATATGCGCATATGCACTTCAGCTGCACCTGCTCTGCGAACCAAATCCACAATCTTTGCAGAGGTAGTACCTCGCACAATTGAGTCATCGACCAGCACGACGCGCTTGCCTTTAAGCACACTGGCGTTTGCGCTGTGCTTCATCCGAACACCTAGGTCTCGAATTGACTGGGTCGGCTGGATAAAGGTCCTACCAACGTAATGGCTCCGAACAATGCCTAGCTCAAATGGAACGTTGGCCTCTGCTGCATATCCAATTGCTGCTGGGACCCCAGAGTCGGGAACCGGTACGACGATGTCAGCACCTCCTGCAGGATGAGATTCCTGTGCAAGTTCTTTACCTATGTTTTTGCGTGCTTCGTACACAGAGTGCCCACCGATTATGCTATCGGGTCGGGCAAAGTAGATATGCTCGAATATGCACGGCTTTGGAACGGCAACTGGAAATGGTGTGAGGCTGGAAATTCCATTGTCATCGATAACCACCATCTCACCGGGGTTTAATTCGCGCACGAACTCAGCACCTAAAAGATCAAATGCGCAACTTTCACTGGCTAGGACATAAGCGTCACCACCACCAACGGCTTGACCCACGATTCTGCCAACTGCCAATGGACGAACACCCATCGGGTCACGGACACCAATCAGTTTCTTTGGGCTCAGTGCGACGAGGGAATAGGCCCCATCCATCTGCATGAGCGCGTCTACAACCCTCTCGGCTAATGTCGAGCGCACGCTGCGAGCAATTAAATGGATTATGACTTCTGTGTCGCTGGACGATTGGAAGATCGATCCCTCCGACACTAAGCGATGCCGGATCTTTAGAGCATTGGTTAGATTGCCATTGTGGGCTACTGCAAAGCCCCCAAAAGCGAATTCAGCAAACATTGGTTGAATGTTGCTGGTCATGTCCTCACCAGTGGTGGCATATCGGTTATGACCAATTGCTCCGCCACCCTTAAGACCTTCAATGCGTTCAGGCGAGCCGAAAACACGCTCCACGTGCCCTCGACCCTTTCGAGAATAAAAACGGCCTTCGGAACGGTCATGGGATACAATCCCACTTGCCTCTTGCCCTCGGTGCTGCAGTGCATGCAGGCCGAGTGCTACAAGCTTAGCGGCCCCTACCGCGTTCCATACACCTACTATAGCGCACTCTTCATGTAGCTTATCGTCGTCGGCATAGGCAGGGCGGCGCATCTCAATCATTGGGTAAGTCTCCGGCGACTATGCTTATTTTGCATCGCGAATCAGCTTGTCCATTGCCTTGCGTTCATTGGCATTATAGCCATTCGAATTATTTTGCTCTTGGGTAGTCGCTTTCGGCGCAATCAATCCGTCGAGTAACTTGTTGTCAGCAGTCTTTTTTGCAACGTCAGCAGCATCACGGCCCCTGGCTCGCCATTCCTTAGGCAAAGCCTGCTCTAGCATTATTGATGCTTCTTTAATCAATGGGGTTGTCTTCGCCTTTGTGATCCATTCTGGGTGGTCACGCTCTGGTATGGTCCAGGCAAGTGCTAAGTAAGCCACCACAACAATTAGTGCTCCACGGCCAAGGCCAAACATAAGTCCGAGTGATCTATTGATTGCTCCCAGTCCATCGGCGCTTTCGAATGCTCGAGAGATTGCTCGACTGAAGATAGCAAGAATTAGAAACGTACCAACAAACAGGAGGGCACCAGCAGCAACGTCAGCTATCAGGGGGGAAGGGATGTAACGGCCTACTGGCTCGCGCGCGATTGAATACAATGTGATGGTTGCAGCACCTGACCCTATCCAAACTCCAATGCCCAGTATTTCGCGCAGCAAACCATGCATGAACGCAAGGATCCCGCTTAGCAGCACTATGGCGGCGACAATCAAGTCAAGTGTGTGGAGACTGCTAAACATTGGAGCCGAATCACTTATCACTCATCGTAGCGGTTCGCCCAATCTGATGTTTTCGGCGCTTTAAGCAAGGGCTGAGCGGCAATCAATTGAACTAAGTTGTCAATTCTGTTGATTTTAGTAATGCGCAAGCGGGAAGATTTTATTTCGCTTGGAACCGCGGCCTCCGCAAACCCGAGACGTTCTGCTTCATCCAAACGTGATTTAGCCTGAGGAGCAGGGCGAACTTCTCCCGATAAGGCAAGCTCGCCGTAAAATATGCATTCACTAGGAGCGGGGCGCTCTAACAAAGCGGAAACGAGTGCAGCAGCAGCAGCTAGGTCTGCTGCTGGCTCTTCTAGTTTTAGTCCTCCAGCGACTGACAGGAAGACATCGCGTCCTGAGAAGGGGAGGCCTGCACGGCTCTCAAGAACAGCTAGCGTCATCGCTAGTCTTGCAGAGTCCCAACCTACGACGGCACGTCTGGGAGAGGCAGGGCTTGGAGCGCCTACAAGCGCTTGAACTTCTACTAGAAGTGGTCGAGCACCACGAAAACCTGCAAAGACGGCAGCACCTGTTACTGGGTCACGACCTTGTCGTTCCGCTAAAAAAAGTGTTGATGGGTTAGGCACTTCCTTGAGGCCTAATCCTGTCATTTCGAAAACGCCAAGGGCATCTGCCGGGCCAAAGCGATTTTTCACAGCTCGCAAGATGCGATAATGCTGGCTTGCGTCACCCTCAAAATACAATACGGCGTCGACCATATGCTCGAGCACCCGAGGACCAGCGATCGCTCCATCTTTTGTAACATGGCCAACTAATACGAGAGCTGTATTAGAGCGCTTCGCTGCAGCAATCAGGACTTGGGCCGATGCCCGAACTTGAGCGACTGAGCCTGGTGCTGACTCTACACCCTCAGCGTACATAGTTTGGATCGAATCAATTACAATTAGCTTTAGATTTTTAGAGTTGCTTATCGTTGCCGCTGCAGCATCAGCTGAGGTGGCTGCTGCTAACCCAACCGTTGCTTCTGCAAGCCCGAGCCTTTCGGCTCGCCCACGTATCTGATCAATTCCTTCTTCGCCAGAAACATAAACAACCTCATGTCCAGCATTTGCCACGCCGCCAAGTGCCTGAAGAAGGAGAGTTGATTTTCCAATACCTGGATCGCCGCCCAATAGCGTTACGCCTCCCGGAACCAATCCACCGCCAAGGGCCCGATCTAGTTCTTGGATGCCAGTGGATGTTCTGGGAGGTGGAGGGTTGCCGCCTGCCAACGGTTCCAGTGGCAATGGCGATGTGCGGATTTTCGCCCGCGCTGCTGTTGCCTTGGTTCCACCAATGGGTGCCGTGCTTAGAGACCCTGGTTCTTCAATAATGGAATTCCATGCCTCGCACGATTCACACTTGCCCGACCATCGACCAGTGACAGATCCGCAGGATTGGCAAACAAAGCGAGAAGTGCTGCGAGCCACGTTATTATTGCCTGACGGTCATTTGAATTGGCCCTTCGCCCCGACCATGGACAAACTGTTCGACGAATTCATTTCCAGGGAAATCAAGCTGGGCAACAGGAGCGTGCCAAATGATCTGTCCTTCATAGAGCATTGCCACTTTGTCTGCGATTGTGCGGGCACTGGCCATGTCATGGGTAATGGTTACTGCTGTCGCGCCCAGGTCGCGGACACACGACACTATAAGTTGGTTTATGACATCACTCATTATGGGGTCGAGACCAGTTGTGGGCTCGTCAAAGAAGATAATTTCAGGTTCGTTAACAATGGCGCGAGCAAGAGCAACGCGTTTCTGCATCCCGCCCGATAATTCTGAAGGCGAGAGGTCTGCAACCGTTTTATCGAGTCCAACGCGTCCAAGGACATCTATTGCGCGAGATCTGGCAATGCTCCCTCGGGCGGCACCTGTCTGGATAAGGCCAAAGGCCACGTTTTCCCACACAGAAATACTATCAAAAAGAGCTCCGCCCTGAAAAAGCATCCCTATTTTGGCATTCACGGCTTCCCGATCTCGGGCCGAGCAACCAACTATGTCTTGGTCGTCAACTATGACCTGACCAGTGTCCGGCTTCGTGATCCCAAGAACAGATTTAATGAGGACTGACTTTCCGGATCCAGATCCGCCAATTACAACAAGGGACTCACCTTTCTCAACATTCAGGTTGATGCCCTTGAGTACCTGTTTCGGTCCAAACGCTAAATGAACGTCGCGCCAGGTGATTTTTGACGACTTAGTCATTTAGAAAAAAAGCTTTCAGTAATTACGTAATTGGCGACCAAAATTAAGATTGCAGAGGACACCACGGCGTTTGTGGTTGCTATCCCAACTCCTTGCGCCCCTCCACGGCTCATATAACCGTGATAACATCCCATCAAAGTCACGATGAAGCCAAAAACACCAGCTTTTACGAGACCGGAAACTACATCTAACGTCTCAACAAAACTCCAAGATTGCTCGATGTACCCTACAGCATTGAAACCTAATCTATAGACGCCAACTAGGTATCCACCGAATACGCCTATTATGTCCCCAATCAGTACCAAAATAGGTAGCATTGTTAGCCCGGCAAGGATTCTTGGTACCACCAAATATTTCATTGGATGTGTTGAAAGAGTCGAAAGCGCATCGATTTGTTCTGTCACGCGCATGGTGCCGATTTCGGCTGCCATAGACGCTCCAATTCGTCCCGCTACCATTAAGCCTGCTAAAACTGGGGCAAGCTCACGTGTCATTGACAGAACAACAACGTTGGCGACGGCGCTTTCAGCTGAAAATCTGGCAAAGCCCGTGTAACTCTGAAGGGCAAGAACCATCCCGGAAAAAAGCGTTGTGAGAGCAACCACTGGTAGGCAGTAGAAACCGACCTCTATCAGCTGGCGGATAATTTGCTTGCCGTGAAAAGGTGGGCGGAAACAATGGGACAGCCCGCTGCCGGCAAAGACTGCTACTCGTCCCGTAGCTGCCAGGAAGGTAAGGACAACGCTGCCAATGCCAGAAAGTAGTTTCATAAATCGACTTTATAATGGCGGGCGTATCGATGGCCAATGCTTGTTAGTATCTCATAGCCTATGGTACCAGCCGCGTCTGCTAGGTCGTCGGCAGACTGTTGGCTGCCAATAATTTGAGCGTAGAGCGCCGAATTAAGAAGTTTTTCGGGTAAATGGCTCACGTCGACTGCAATCAAATCCATTGAAACGCGACCAATAATAGATGCAGGCTCGTCACAGATGAAGACATGCCCAAGATTGCTTAGAGAACGTTGTAGGCCGTCAGCATATCCAGCGGCAATCGTAGCTATAACTGTTCCAGCCTTAGCTCGCGCGGTCGCTCCATATCCAACGTTTTCATCTTTACTAAGTTGCCTGATCTGCAGGATCCGAACATCTAAGCTAACGACGGGATGCATCGGGTTGGCGCTGCCTGGAATTGGGTTAAGTCCATAGAGGGCCATTCCTGGCCGCGTGCTATTTTGAAGAAATGCACCACCGAGGAAAACTCCACTGGAATTTGCAAGGCTTCGTCGCACTCCGGGTGAGATGTCCTTAGTAGACCGTTCAAAACGAATAAGTTGCTCGTGGTTCATGGGATGAGCTGCATCGTCGGCACAGGCCAAATGGCTCAAAACTTCTTCAATTTTTCCTAGTTTTACTGAATCAAGCTCATTCCATAATTTTTTGATAATAGTGTCTTCGAAGCCTAGGCGCGTCATGCCGGTATCGATTTGAACAGCGGCCCGAGGAGCATTGCTTGCTTCTGTCCAATAGCCTAACGCCTGTTCGTTATTGAGCGATACCACGAGGTCGGCTGCTACTGCCGCTTCAAGTCCCTCAGGCAGCAGAGGTGAGAGAACAACAATATCGGCGCTTGGCAATATTTGTCTTAGATCTAAACCTTCTTCGACTTGGGCCACATAGAATCGACGTGCACCTGCGTTCCAGAGAGTTGGAGCCACTTTTTCTACACCTAGGCCGTAAGCATTCGCTTTCACTACAGCTCCGGTCGTCGCTCTGTCAGATCTGTTAGCCAGTATCTGCCAATTGGCTTTGATGGCGTTCAGGTCAACAGTAAGAACGCCAGCCGCTTGGTTAGAAATCTGGGTAATCGCCGCCATGTGTTTCTAGGTCACTGAATTTAGTGCGGGCACCGTCGAATGCCAGTTCAATTTTGTCAGTCGGGCCATGGCGTTGTTTTGCTATTATCACTTCTGCCTTTCCATGCACACGCTCCATTTCCGACTGCCACTGAACATGTTCTTCAGAGCCCTCAGGCGGCTCCTTACGCTGCAAGTAATAATCATCTCTATAAATAAACATTACCACATCGGCATCCTGCTCAATTGAGCCTGACTCTCGAAGGTCTGCAAGCTGAGGCCGCTTATCTTCTCGTTGTTCAACAGCACGGGAGAGCTGGGAAAGTGCGAGAACAGGTACGTTTAGTTCTTTGGCAATGGCCTTGAGGCCCCGAGTAATTTCAGAGATCTCTTGGACGCGATTGTCAGCTCGTGCCGTTCGTGGTGGCTGCATCAGCTGTAAGTAATCCACGACGATTAGATCGAGACGTTTTTCGGTTCGAAGTAGACGTCTGGCGCGAGTTCGGAGAGAAGTAACAGTGATAGCTGGCGTATCATCCATGAACAGTCCGAGCCGTGCCAGATCTTCGGATGCCTCAAACACTTTGTCAAAATCGTGCTGGTCAATCTCACCCCTGCGGATTTTGTCTGAGGGCACACCGGTCTCTTCTGCCAATATCCTTAGAGCAAGCTGTTCCGAAGACATTTCTAATGAGAAAAGCGCTATCACGTGGCCCCGTTCCGTTTCGCCATCTAGGACTTTGGCCTTCGCAGCATTGAAAGCGATATTCACGGCAAGCGAGCTCTTCCCCATACCAGGGCGGCCCGCAAGTATGAGTAAATCTGATTTCTGAAGACCGCCAAGAAGTTCATTAAGGCGACGAAACCCTGTTGGCGTTCCTGTAAGCTTCCCCTCGCGCGAGAAGGCACTCTCTGCCATTTCAATAGCGCCCGCCAAGGTGTCGCTAAAGGATCGGAAGCCGCCATCAACCTTTCCGGTCTCAGCCAATTCGAAAAGACGTTGCTCAGAGGTCTCGATTAGTACCTCTGCATCTAAATCTGGATCCGCACCGTAAGCATCATTTACGGTATCAGTCCCTATTTCGATTAGCTGTCGGCGGATGTGCAAATCGTGCACAAGGCGAGCGTAGTCGGCAGCATCGATTATATTGGCGGCGCCGGCTGCGAGCTCTGCCAAATACCTGGCGCCTCCGAGGTCCGTTAGAGTTTCATCATTTTCAAATTGGCGTCGAAGGGTAGTCGGTGTCGCCTGACGGCCAGCTTCCACCAAGCGCTGCATTGCTGAAAATATGCGTTGGTGAGCGGCATCAGCGAAGGAATCGGCATCTATTATATCCGCCACGCGGTCGAACGCACTATTGTTCACCAACAGTGCTCCAAGCAGAGCCATTTCTACCTCGACGTCCGCCGGCAGAGTGCGTGAAGGCGTTATTTCTCCAGTACTCGAATTGGGGAGCGTAGCTATTTCGAGAGCAGTTTTCATAATCGGCAATCTAGCTTCGCGACCGTCGAGTGCAATCCTATTTGCGAAGTGAACTGAGTGGAAAACGGGGATCGAATTGTAAAAGCCTTTGATTTTTCTTCAGCAATCGCCATAACTAGACGAATCTCTTAACTCTAATTTAGTGATGTACAGGGATCGTGGCTTGGCTGCGCCCTGAAATACACTTTGTTGGAAAGTCTGACCCTCCAAAAGGAGCGCCTATCTGATGTCCGGTCCGTTAATGCCTCAGGCGACTGCAGTCTGGTTGATCGACAATACCACCTTGACCTTTGAGCAAGTTGGCGAGTTCTGTAGCTTGCATCCGCTTGAAGTTCAGGCACTTGCCGATGGAGACATCGGGCAGGGTATTAAGGGGCGTGATCCGTTAGCGTCGGGGGAACTGTCGCGAGATATCCTCAAGGATTGTGAGGCTGATCCCTCAAAGCGGCTGACCCTATCAAAGCTGGACGTTCCTCGTGCCGCCGAGCGCACTAAGGGGCCTCGGTATACTCCAGTGTCCAAGCGTCAGGATAAACCCGACGGCATTGCTTGGATTGTTCGCAATCATTCCGAGCTTGCCGACTCTCAGATTGTTCGACTG
The DNA here is from genome assembly GCA_030833925.1 of Alphaproteobacteria bacterium. Lineage (GTDB taxonomy): Bacteria > Pseudomonadota > Alphaproteobacteria > Bin95 > Bin95 > VMCJ01. The sequence continues at coordinate 25,697 of JAURGE010000004.1, read as the reverse complement.
ATTGGCACAACAAAAACCACGATAGCAGCTGTGAGAGATCGTACCCATTGGAACAGTTCCAACATCCATGCGCGCCATCCCGTAGATCTTGGTCTTTGCACCTACATGGATCTTTCAACCGCTGTTGAGAAGGCGCGTGCTAAACTTACAAGTGAGCAACGCGAATCCCTTGAGGCAAAGGATCGTGCTCGCATGGAAGCATCTTCCACTACCGAGGACGACGCAAAAAAAGCGCCTTCTATCGAGGATTTGTTCCGGCATTGATTGCGCGAAGGCGAAGTTTAATAGCCTTCGTTTAAGTTTATTCCCGGCGGAGTCATGGCGATTGGGTGCTTAAAATGCCCAATCGCTTGGTCGCAGGTATAGGCAATTGGTTTAACATCAAAAACCGATGACTACCGATGTCGCGCTGTTTTGAATTCTCGCCAACTGGGGATACGACCGCCATTTTTGGATTTGCGTAATGTCGTTGACTGATTGAGGCAAAGATTTGATAGACTGCTAACACTGTCCATCGTTTCCAAGTGAAATTTTAACAATGTCAAAATCGCCTAGTCCCTATGATCAGAACCTTGACCGCAACCCAGCTAATTTCGAGCCACTAACTCCGCTTCAATTTTTAGAGCGTGCGGCATGGACTTTCCCGAACAAAACATCAGTCATTCATGGGGACTTAAAGCGGACCTGGGCAGAAACCCGTTCCCGATGTCACAAACTCGCCGACGCCTTGGCAAAAAGGGGGCTGGGCAAAGGTGATACGGTTGCTGTCCTTGCCGCTAACACACCAGAAATGATGGAGTTGCACTTTGGGGTCCCGCTTACTGGCGCCGTTATTAACACCATCAACACCCGGCTCGACGCCGCGATAATAGGTTTTATCCTAGACCATGGTGAGGCAAGCGCGGTTTTTGTGGACCGTGAATTTTCCGGCGTTATGGCCGAAGCTTTGAAAATTGCGAGAGTCCAACCATTCGTAATTGATATCGATGATCCAGAGTATAATGGCCCTGGAGATCGTATTGGAGAGATGGAGTTTGAGGCCTTTTTGGCCTTGGGTGATGAGAGCTTCCCGTACAGGGCGCCCGAAGATGAGTGGGATTCTATTGCCCTGAATTATACTTCAGGCACGACTGGAGACCCCAAAGGGGTGGTCTACTCTCACCGCGGTGCCTACCTCAATTCAATGTGCAATGCTCTTACGTGGTCAATGCCGCAGCACCCTGTTTATCTTTGGACGCTGCCTATGTTCCATTGCAATGGTTGGTGTTTCCCTTGGGCCTTAGCTTTGCAAGCTGGTGTTAATGTCTGCTTGCGTCAGGTTCGAGCGAGCGCAATTTTTGATGCTATCGCTAAGCACAATGTTGATCATATGTGCGGTGCGCCAATTGTTTTAAATTTGATCGCTAATGCTAAGCCAGAAGAAAAGAAATCCTTCGATCATGTTGTCAAAGTTATGACGGCTGCTGCTCCGCCACCACCGTCTACTCTTGAAGCCATGGAGCGAGAGGGATTTGATGTTCTTCACGTCTACGGTCTAACAGAAACCTACGGTCCAAGTGTTGTCTGCGCTTGGCATGATGAGTGGGATCAACTTACACCAGCTGATAAGGCGGCGGTTAAAGCTAGGCAGGGCGTTCGTTATTCAGTTCTTGACGATTTAAGTGTGCGTGATCCTGAAACAATGTCGCCAGTGCCTTATGATGGCGAGACAATTGCCGAGGTGATGATGCGCGGTAACATCGTCATGAAGGGGTATCTGAAGAATCCTAAATCGACTGAAGCAGCCTTCAAAAATGGCTGGTTTCACTCCGGCGACCTCGGTGTCATGCACGATGATGGCTACATCGCCTTAAAAGACCGCTCCAAGGACATCATCATTTCTGGGGGAGAGAATATTTCCTCTGTTGAAGTTGAGCAGACCCTTTACCGCCATCCATCGGTCGCTGAAGCTGCTGTGGTGGCAAGGCCGGATGAGCGTTGGGGCGAAACTCCTTGTGCCTTTTTAGAACTCAAGGATGGGGTGGATGAACCTACCGAGGAAGAAATAATCCAATTCTGTCGCGATAACATGGCAAGCTTCAAAACACCGAAGCGTGTCGTTTTCGGCCCGTTGCCAAAAACGTCCACTGGAAAGGTGCAGAAGTTTGTTTTGCGAGAGAGGGCTAAAGAACTCTAGCGCCGCTTCAAACTACGCCTTTTGCTTTAAGGTCAGTAATCTGCTTCGCGCTAAAGCCTAGAAGGTCTTCCAGAACGCTCTGGTTTGCATTGCCGAGTGCAGGGCCCAAATTTCTAATTTCACCAGGCGTTCGGGATAGTCGGGGTATCACTGCTGGCACAGTAACAGGCCCGGTTTCGGGATCATTAACCGTTTCAAGGTTGCCTCGTGCTTGAAAGTGTGGGTCATCAAAGATTTCATTTATTGCGTTAACAGCACCGATAGGAACCTCGTCCTTTACGCAGGCTTCTATCACACGGTCTCTGTCCATCGAGCCAGTCCAACTCGAGACCAAGCCTTCTACCTTCTCCCTATCGGCCAAACGCTTGGCTGTGGTTGCATATAATTTGTCTGATGAAAGTTCGGACTTGCCCATGGCCCGAGCCAAGCGCTCAAACATTTTATCGGACGTGCATGCGATCGCGACCCACCGTCCATCTCCACATTGAAAGTGGCCGTGGGGGCAAGCATTAACCGTACTTATACCTTCCCGATCGCGTACAAATCCTGTCGCAGCAAAAGCTGGAGCAAGCTCGTCCAAGGCTCGGAACACGCTCTCATAAAGCGCTAAGTCAATTTCCTGTCCTTTGCCGGATCTATCTCTCTCTCTCAGCGCAAGCAGGCACCCGATTGCTCCATACATGCCAGTCATGTAATCGCCGAGAGAGGTTGATCCTGGGGTCACGGGAGGTCCGCCAGGCATTCCGGCAAGATGTGTCAAACCTCCGAAAGCATGGGCAATGCGCGCAAATCCTGGTCGTGTTCTGTAGGGTCCTGTCTGCCCATAGCCAGAAACACGCATAAGAATGATTTTTGGATTTATTTCCGAAAGGACGTCGTACCCCAGGCCCCATTTCTCCAAAGTGCCAGGGCGGAAATTTTCCGTAACAATGTCTGCCTCTTTGACCAAGCGTTTGAATATCTCTGCTCCCTCTGGAGCTTTCAGATTAAGGGTAAGAGAGCGTTTATTTCGGGCTTCCGTTAGCCAGGCGAGAGTGGAGTCTGCACGCTTTGATTTTGTGCCGTAGCGCCTCCAAGGATCACCGCCGCCAGGCTGCTCAATTTTTATGACGTCGGCACCAAACTCGCCTAGAATCGCCGCCGCCATCGGTGCTGCGATAAACGTTGCTATATCTAGCACGCGCACGCCAGTCATTGGCATTACAGGGTTGGATGTTCCCATCTAGGAGCCCTCAGATCAGAAGTTTATTTAAGTTCGGAATGGCGATCTTGCCGTCTTTTTGTCAGGGCTACCTTTCGAGCCGCTCGCGCAAACCCGCGAATTTCCGAACCACTCATCATTGCAAGTGCAACAAGAAATGGCAAAAGGAAGTACAGTGCACGATATGTCAGCACGGCAGCTAGAAGGGCATCTTTTGGCGTCGCCTCTGGAAGCAGTAAAAGCAGCACTGCTTCAAAAACTCCTATGCCTCCAGGAGCTTGGCTAATCATACCCACCACATAGCCAATGACGTAGATCGCAACAAAGTGCCAATAAGAAACTTGGGTTTCAGCAGGTAGCAAAAAGTAGAGTGCCGCTGATGCAAAGCCCCACTCAAGGCAAGCGGTTCCGATTTGAGTGATTGCGATAGCTAAAGAGGGTGGTGTGAAACGCCTATCTTTGATTGTGAATGATGGCCTTCCAGCGATACTCCAAACTAGATAACCGCTGCCAACTATAGCGGCGGCAATCCCAACGAACCTTGCTACCCAAATTGATACCCCAAGAGCCGTGCTGAGTTCGCTAGCATTGACCAAAATAATCAGTCCCGCGACGGCGATTATACCAAGTATATAAGCCATGCCCCCAAATATGATGACGGTTGCAATGTCGTAGGCTGAAACCCCCCAGCGTGAATAGAAGCGATAACGAACCGATCCACCCGAGATAGCGCCCAAACCGATAGTGTGACTGAAGGCATATGCAACGAAGGAGACATACATGATGCGCATAAACTGCATCGGTCGCTGGATATAAGCGAATGCTGTTGAATCGTAGATAGTGAGCACAAGGTAGGCTGCTGCCGTGCACAACAGAGTATTGCCGACATTAGACCAAGGCGTTGCCTTTATTCGGGCCCAAATTTCAGCGATTTCTAGATCACCCAGCTTTTCTCGCAGGATCCAGCCAGCTGTCAATAGGACAGCTAAAGCAACAATGCCCGGAATGTATTGAGCCGGTTTCCGCTGCATGCGGTCCCATCCAATTGCTGAACTAGAAAAACTTTTTAGACGAGTTTTAGGTCCCGTGAAAACGTCTTCAATCTGGTTTTTATTATTCTTTTAAGGAGTCAGGGCCAAGAAGGGCTTCCCGGAATCGTGCCATTCCAATTGCTCCGTTTCGGATGGGCATTTGAACAGGCGGCATATTGGCGGTGATCTCTACCAACCCAAAAACCGGGCCGGGGCCGTTCATTACGAGAGAGCGCAGTTCTTCAATGCCAGAATCGTCATTTACCCTGCGCACAGTTTGGAAACCCGATGCGGCAGCAACCCCAGCAAGGTCTAAGTTAACCCCTGTGTGGCTAACTTGTCCGCCCGTTTCGCCAAAGCGACCATTGTCCAGGCAGACAACTGATAGATTTTCTGGTTTGCGCCACCCAATGGTGGCAAGAGCCCACATGCCCATTGCAAGTTCGGCATCGCCGACCAAAGCTAAAACGCGTTTTTCGGGTTGAGCAGTGGCAAGGCCAAGAGCAGTTGGTGTGGCACTCCCCATTGCACCAAGGAGGTAGAAATTTAGAGGCGTCTCACCCGCTGTCTCTGCATCCCAAATCGCGGAGCCAAGGCCCGCTACAACTAGAAGGTCAGCACTGCGTTCTGCAAGGAGACGGTGGACTGCTCCGCGGCGCTCCAGACGGTTTTGTGATCCCGTTGTCATATTCCGCGCCTCCTAAAATACTTTAGCGCCGGTGGCGCGCTGAGAGATAAGGGTGAAAACTGGCAGGTAAGAATTAAACGCGAGCCTGCCACTTGCTTCTGTGACTGGAATTACATCGGCTGCGGTCTCTGCTCTATTCACCACGATATTGGCGGCTTCCAGCATCCTTGGGATGGACTGGCCCATAGGTGTTTGCCAGCCGTTGAACTCACCCCACTCGCCTCGCATTGTCGCGACCGCAAAGAAGGGGGCACCCGTCGAATGAACAAGGCCAAGTGCGTTGATCGCGTTGCCAATGCCGCTTGATTGCATCAGCACACAGGAGCGCCGCCCACCAAGCCATGCTCCCACGCAGACGCCGACGGACTCGAATTCATTCACTAACGGAAAGCAATCTATGTCCGGATCTGCGAGACAACGGTCAATTAATTTTGCGTGACCAGCATCCGGCACGTATACGACTTGTGAAATCTTCAAAGTCTTAATGGTTTCGTAAAGCTGGTCTTTCCAGCTTGAGTCAACGGCTTCAACCATGTTTCCTCGCTTTATTCTGCCGGGGTGGCTGCCGAGGCATTTGTCCTCAGTCGCGCCGCTGGACTTTCATCAATGAAAAGATGGCAAATCCCAGACAGAACTCCAAGCCCTATCGACGCCATCCATATCGTATCGTAGCTGCCAAGCTGATCGAATGCTAAAGCACCCAGCCATGCTCCAAGGAAACTTCCAATTTGATGGCTGAAGAAAACCACTCCAAACAGCATTGTCATGTATTGGGTGCCGAAAAGTTGGGCAACTAAACCTTGTGTCGGTGGAACAGTAGAAAGCCATAGAAGCCCTAGAACGGCAGCGAAAATGTAGACGGACCATTCCGTCAGTGGAAACATTATAAATGCTCCAAACAGAGCTGCCCGCCCGAAATAAATCACCGATAGCACACCTTTTTTGCTGAGAGTGCTTGCGATGATTCCAAATCCAAGACAGGAAAAAACGTTAAATACTCCAATGATCATCAGAGCTGTTGCACCTAGCTGCCAGCCAAGGCCTGCCGATTCAAGGTAGTTAGAAAAATGGGCGCCAACAAAAGTTACATGGAAACCACAAACGAAGAATCCAACGGTCAACAAAATGTAACCCCGATGTTTGAACGCTTCTGACAGTGCGGCTCCGACTGTTTGACGAGCGACTTCAGCGGTTGTTGGTTCTGCAGCTGTGCGCTTGCGTCCAATAAAAGGAGCCAAAAGTAACATCGGAAGAGATAGGGCGGCGATAGCAAGAAATGCGGCTGACCATCCCTGTGTTTCAAGAAAAGCCCTTCCAATAGGTGTAAGGATAACCATGCCCGCTGAAGATGCTGACGTTATAAGCCCAAACGCCATGGTTCGCTTACTTTCATCCACCAAACGGCCAATGGCGCCAAGGACTATGCCCATCCCAGCTGCTGCTTGTGCGGTTCCTATCATTAGTCCGGCGGACAAAAAGAATACGGTTGGCTCGTTCGCCATGGACATTATCCAAAGGCCAGCAATCTGAAGCAGAGCTCCAAATATGAGTACCCGAGGTGCACCAAACCGGTCAGCCAGCCCGCCGAATAAAGGGGATAGGGCGCCCCACATCAGGTTTTGGGTGGCGATAGCGATCGTAAAGTCACTGCTAGACCAACCAAGGTCTTGAAGCATTGGCGCTTGCCAAAGCGGCGTCATATTTCGGACGCCCATTGAAACAAGTGCGATTACTGCGCCACAGAAGATCATAAAACCGACAGGAACTCCGCCCTTTGATGAGCGTTCATTGACACTTGCACTTACGTTTTGTGAGGAATTCCCCGACATCGTTTTATTTCTCGCTCGGATTGGTAAACATTACCAACCGCATATTGTTTTCAAAGTCTCGCCTACCCACAGCAGCGACTCGGCGGTCTGCCGATAGAACGGTGCCGCAATAGCTGTTGCTAGGATGATAATCAGGCCACCATAGATGCCCCACTTGGGAATTAACGGTGTGTCTCTGTTGTGCTCTGTGCCGGACATGGTGCGCAATGTGACGAATTAACTGCGGGTAAACAAGACGAGATTTACAGCTGATATTTCTATCTGCTTGCTCTTGTATGCTCTGACAGTTTAGCAATTTGATATAAAAGTTTTTGAGGAGACTGAGGGGTGGATGTAAAGGGTGAAGCCGCGATCGTAACAGGCGGCGCTTCGGGTTTAGGTCGGGCTACGGCAGAGGCGCTTGTGGCAGCAGGAGCGAAGGTCGCGTTAATCGATCGAAATGCCGATTTAGCTAATGCTACGGCGGCGGAGATTGGCGCTTTAGCTACACCAGCTGATGTTACAGACCCTGATTCGGTTTCGAGTGCGCTCACCAAGGCCCGCGAGGCACATGGTGCGGCTAGGGTGTGCGTAAACTGCGCCGGCATTGGCGGGTCAGTCCGAATAATCGACCGTCAAGGCAAGCCAATGGAGCTGGAACATTTTCGAAAAATAATTGAGGTCAACCTGATAGGTACCTTCAATGTTTTGCGTCTTGCGGCCGCTGATATGGCTAATTTGGAGGCTAAGACTGAAGATGGCTTGAAAGGTGTCATTGTTAATACAGCCAGTGTGGCTGGGTATGAGGGGCAGGTTGGACAGGCAGCGTACACGGCTTCCAAAGGTGGTGTCATAGGTCTGACCATCCAGTCCGCCCGTGATCTTTCTAGCCATGGCGTGAGGGTCTGTACGATCGCGCCGGGGATAATGCTAACGCCGTTACTTATGGGTTTGCCGCAAGCGACACTCGACCTTTTGGGTGATCAAGTGCCGTTCCCAAAACGAACTGGGCATGCATCAGAGTATGGGTCACTCGCAATGGAAATTATACGAAATGATTATCTAAACGGAGAGGTAATCCGTCTTGACGGGGCTATTCGGATGGCTCCACGATAGTCCATAGAGTAGGGTTCGAATAGGCGTTTTTGATTGCGTTTCAAGTGGTGCGTCAACAATGTCTTGCATCTTGTACTCTGCCCCGGGTATGTTGCCCGTCTTAAACCAAGATCCTCAGGGAGGAATTAAATGAAACTTTCGACCAAAATCGGTCTGGTTTCAGCCGCCGCAGCTATAGCTCTTGCTGCGACGTCTGCTCAGGCTGACCGCGTCCGTTGGAAACTGCACAGCGCGTGGGGCTCTTCAGTGCCACACCTTGGCACTTCAGCGGTCCGTTTTTCTAAGACCGTTAATGATATGACCGGCGGCGAGATGCAGCTGAAGTTCTTCGAGCCAGGTGCACTTGTTCCTGCAAACGAAGGCTTTGACGCTACATCAAAGGGCTCGCTCGAAGCTGCTTGGACGACTGCTGGTTATGACGTTGGTAAGGCACCGTTCCTTGCATTCTTCACCTCCGTGCCATTCGGCCCAGGTTATGGTGAATATTTCGCATGGAAAGTTTTCGGTGGTGGCAACCAAATTCAGCAGAAGTTCTACGCCGATAACAACATCCATCAAATGGACTGCTTTGCGATTGGCCCAGAAACCTCTGGCTGGTTCCGCAAAGAAATCAAAGAACTTGACGAGCTTCGCGGCATGAAAATGCGCTTCTTCGGTCTTGGCGCTCGCGTCATGCAGAAGATTGGTGTTTCCACTCAGCTCCTCGCTGGTGGCGATATCTTCCCAGCTCTGGAAAAGGGCGTCATCGACGCAACCGAGTTCTCCATGCCTGCCATGGATATCAAGTACGGCTTCTATCAGATTGCCAAGTACAACTACTTCCCAGGTTGGCATCAGCAGACTTCGGTCAGCCAGATCCTGATCAACATGGACAAGTGGAAAGGCCTGAACGACGCTCAGCGCCGCACGCTTGAAGTAGCTTGTGGTGAAAGCATTCACAACACCTATGCTGAAACAGAAGCTGTTAACCCAGGCGCCATGGTTGAAATGGGCGAAAAGTATGGTGTTAAGACCATGCGCTGGAGAGATGATCAGCTCGCAGTGTTTGAGCAAGCTTGGCTTGACGTCTTGAAAGAAGATTCTGCAAAGGATCCAAAATTCAAGGAAGTTGCTGATAGCTATCTCGCTTTCCGTAAGTCCTACGGTAAGTGGGGTGCAGCTCAGCTCATGAAGGCTACCTACCTCCAGTAGGACGTCTAGCGGCGGCTGTTCCTTAGTTGCCGCAGTTGTGCTTAGGGGCGTCTGAGCCTGGTGGTTTGGACGCCCCTTCCACAAAATATAGGGTCTTTTGGCCGTAAAAATTATCAAATTAGGGTTCTTTTCGATGGAAGCTCTTGCTGCAGGCATCCGCCGCAACACCGGTTTGACGGTGCTTATCGTTGCATTGGTGGTGATAGGTATTATCTACGCGTACATTCTGAATATGGCGCCAGATGATCAGAAGGCACTCCACTATTTTGTTCAGGATTACCTTCCCATCATCATGTTCATTTCGCTTGCTTGCCTGCTATTCACGGGCTTTCCGGTAGCATTCATCCTCGGCGGTCTTGCATTCACCTACGGGATACTTGGTTACCTCCTAGGTATGTTCTCGCTGATTGAGTTTTTCAATTTCATGCCGCGCATCTGGTTTAACGGCGCGGAAAACCTAGTGCTCGTATCTATTCCAGCGTTTGTCTTTATGGGCGTGATGATGGAACGATCGGGCGTTGCGAACGATCTTCTCTACTGTGTTCAGGTTCTTCTGAAGAAGGTTCCAGGCAGTCTTGCCCTCGCCGTCGTTGTTATGGGTACGGTTCTGGCTGCTATGACCGGCATTATCGGTGCTTCTGTGACGATGATGACCGCGTTGGCGTTGCCAACGATGATCCGGCAGGGTTACAGCCATGCTCTATCAACAGGCTGTATAGCGGCTTCTGGTACTCTTGGAATTCTGATCCCACCGTCGATCATGCTCATTATCATGGCTGACCTGATGGCTGTTTCTGTCGGCAACATGTTCATGGCAGCAATTTTGCCGGGCCTGATGTTGGCGGGCTTTTATCTGATTTTTGTGGCTGCCTTTGCTGCTTTTAATCCAAAGCAAGCGCCGCCGCTCCCACCCGAATTGCTGCACGTTCCGGCGGCGCAATATCCTCGGATGATATTTAAAAGTTTCTTGCCGCCAGTCTGTTTGATTGGGATGATTAAGGGCTCGATCCTGTTTGGTATTGCAACCCCATCTGAAGCAGGTGCGGTTGGCGCATTTGGAACGCTTGTGCTCGCTCTTTTCAACGGGCGTCTGAATTTTCCACTGGTTCAGGGCGTTTGTCACACATCTGCTCGCACCATTGCGATGATCTTTTTCATCATTATTTCGGCGACCTGCTTTGCATACGTCTATCGCTCGCTCGGGGGTGATGACATTGTTGAGCATCTGATCACCTCGGCTGGATTAAGCTCCTGGCAGCTCCTCTTCTTGCTGATGGGCATTACATTTATGCTCGGGTTCTTCCTTGACTGGATTGAAATCACGCTGATCGTCTTGCCAGTATTTGCGCCACTTGTGGCAGGGTTGGACTTTGGTGATCACGTCGCACAGAAGGACGTGACATTCTGGTTCCTGATCCTGATGGCCATCAATCTGCAGACATCATTCCTAACACCCCCATTTGGCTTTGCTCTATTCTACATGAAGGGCATTGCACCTAAGGAAGTCCGCATTCAATCAATCTACAAAGGCATCATCCCATTTGTGATGTTGCAGCTTGCGGGCCTGTTGCTGGTTATTTGGCAGCCAAACATCTCGCTATGGTTGATGAAATCGGTCTACGACTACTGATCGGCGGAAGGAAATAGATATGAACGAAGCATCAGCTAACTTAACCGTCGATCAAGCCACTTCAGGTGGGGGTGCCGGTTTATTACATCTAACCGATGCACAATTGCCAGCCGGTCTGCGTTTGGCACGTGGTATTCGAAATTACATCGATTGGCTTGGCCGTTTTGGGTCTTGGTTCGCCATTCCGCTAGTTTTGATCACTGCCTTCGACCTTGCTATCCGAAAGGCAGGCGGTATCCAGATCTATTTGGTTGAAAATGTGAGTCACTATTTTGGTTCGACGTTATTGCAGGAGCTCGAATGGCACTCCCATACAGTGCTCTTTGTTCTTGTGTTGGCCTACGGCTACATCTGGAACACGCACGTGCGCGTCGATCTCGTCCGTGAAAACCTGGCATTCCGAAAGAAACTCTGGATTGAGTTTTTGGGAATTACCTTCTTCCTACTGCCCTTCTGTTTAATCATCACCTATTTCTCTGCGGTTTATGTCGTTGACTCATGGTCGACCAACCGAGATGCAGCATGCGCCTGGTATGAGTGCGGTGAGGTTTCGGCCTCTCTCGTTGGGCTAAGCCATCGCTGGGTGATTAAGAGTGTTATGGTTCTAGGATTTGTGTCCATAGTTGTGGCCGGTATCGGTGTGTGGCTTGAGATGTTCTATGCTCTTTTTGGCCCACAACACTGGCGTTTCCATCTCTCTACCCAAGAGTGGCCAGAGGAAGCCGGTTCCACGATTGAAGGTAAACAACGTCTCGATCTTGAGGAAGTGCCTGACCAGTTGGAATTACGGGCAAAACAAATGGAAGAGTCTGGGAAATTTTAATAGCTGTCAGTGTCAGCGAGTACTGGTACTAGGTTAGCGGGGGCGGTGGTCGCAAGTGGCTGCCGCCCCTTCGCCTATCGGCTATATAACCTAGATAAAGGAGCCTTTTACAGGTGCTAGACTGGGAAAGCCTTTTTAAGCGCTATGTCTGGGATGCCAACACAACGCCTTATTTTACACCTGTTGCCAAGTTGAATCGGTATCAGGCTGATCACGAGGTCTATGCGTTTTGCATGTTTATTGGTGTCATTTTCGCCGTGGTGGCGGTTGCCGCTTTAACGGATGCGTCGATGATCGGCCGTTCTCCAGTTGCAGGTCTTTATGCTTTTTCAGTGGTCGCCGCCTCAATCATCTTTAATTATACAAAGGTTGTCTGGTCAGCTCTTTGGTTGGCGATAGCGCCATTAGCGGGGCTGGCAGTTGTACTCTTTTATGGATTTGATGGGGAACGGGTGCGCGTTGATAGTATCATCGTCGGCGGTATATGCGTCCTGATCCTCATCTATATGCCCCGCCTTATCGGCGTTGCTCGAGCTTATCCAGACTTACCGGAACCAGAAACACCACCTCCTCGCCGCCGGCGTCTCTTCAAGTGAAAAACACGCCTGAAAAAATGCGGATGATCCCACGGTCAAAGGGTTTTCCTCTCCACGCCAAGGTATTTTCTGGTGTTTTTGCACTCAGCGTCATAGGCAATCTTATCTTTGACTTGGGCGTGCCAGTATTTTGGCCTCTAGCCGTCTGGTCGATTGGTCTAGCATTCCACTTCTTCATTGCTAGTGCGGGCGAAGTGCCTGAGGAATGGGTCGAAAGCCGAGCAGAAGAACTGCGTTATAAGTCATACGACTATGATCATATCCGAGACATTCGTCAGAGAGTGGAAGAGCGGGATGTGACGGTCACGCATCATGCAGAGCGAGAGAAGTCACCCTATCAATAACTATCTCTCGTCGCTGGTTTAGCAACACGCAGAAGAGAAAGCTCTCTTCAAGAATGGACAAAGTAGTTCCTAGCTGCGGTTCAAAAATCTCTCAAACTGATAAAATTAACGGCCTCTATACCATGCGCCGTTGCGCATAAATCCTGCGAGGCCAAAGCGCTGTCGGGCTTCTACCGTAACTCCCTTTGCATCGGTCAGAGGGAATGCTCCCTCATCTATCCGCAGTAATGTTGCATCCCCAGGGCCACCTACTGCGAGGCTTCCCAATTCTGGTCGTCCAATAGCTTGGGCTGGTCCTATGGTTGATGCCTTAATGATATTTGAAACGTCCATTCCAAGATGCAGAAACTTTGAAAGGGTAACCAGCTGGTCGAAGGCGGGTCCCTCTGCTGACATCATGTGGACGTCAGACGAAATGCTGTGAGGCGGCAAGCCTGCATCTAGCATGGCACCTGCCACGTCCCAGCAAAATGAACCCTTACCATGGCCTATATCAAAAATGATGCCTCGCTCACGGGCTTCTAGAATTTCATCGCGTACTTGCCCATCAGCGCGCGTTGGTGCTGCTGGGAATGGGCGGTAACAATGTGTCAGCACGTCCCCTGGTCTCATCCGAGATAGAACTTCAGTTCGTGATGGTGGCGGGTGGTCTAGGTGAGCCATTACAGGCAGGCCCAAGGCATCTGCTGCTTCGATAGCAATATCAAGTGGAGCCGCCCCAATGCCATCGGAAGCAACTAGGCCAACCCTCACTTTAACACCCACGATGACATCACTGTGTTCTCGTGCGACCCGGACAACTTCGGCCGGGTTAAGCAGGCGGATGTCACCCGACTCTCCAACCATAACGGCGGGGCTGAAAGCAAAAATCCCTGCAAAGCTAGCATTTATATAGGCCAATACTCTGGATTTAGCGGGCTCTATAATGTGGGCACGGAACCCATGGAAATTGGCTGGACCAGCGCTGCCTGCATCCACCAGGGTCGTGCAGCCTGTTTTTGCCATGTAAGCATCGGGATCAACGCCTAATGAAGTCCCACCCCAATAAATATGGGTGTGCAAGTCTATAAGGCCGGGGGTCACGATTAGGCCTCTAGCATCAATGGTTTCATTTGCAGGTCCAACGGCATTACTGCCAATCGCTGCTATCTTCCCGTCTTTAAATGCAATGTCTGCGGTCTCGTCTAAACTATTAGCTGGGTCGATGACCCGTCCGCCTCGAATGACAACATCAAAAGTCATCAGTTTCGTATCCTATTCCTTGCAGCTGGCGCCTCGGTGGCGGAAGATATCTTAGACCAATTTTGGCATTATGACTTTAAAAGGATCTTGGTTAAGAATGATTCCCATTATTGGTTATGCGGATAAATTAACAGTTGCTCCTGGTGATACCATTTCTTTTAAGGTCTCCAGCGCGGGGACTGAAGATTATCGTGCCAGCATTGTTCGACTTATTTCGGGTGATCCTAATCCAGATAGCCCAGGTTTTCAGTATGCGGATATCCCCTCGGATATTGATGGAGCGTATCCATCCCGTCTCCAAAGAGTAAAGCTTGGGTCCTATGTTCAAGTCGATATGGGCGAGGCATGGGCTGGTCTTACGTCATTTACTGCTTCAGCAGTCGTATGGCCAACAACACCACAAAAACCAGATCAAGGTGTTATTGCGCGGATCGGACCGAAAGCTGGATTTGCATTAGCAATTGGTCCTAATGGAGCCGAGGCGCGGCTGGCGCTGACAGGCGGTAAAGAAGCACACATTAGGGTGGGTAAGGCTCTTCGTGAGCGTCGTTGGGCGCGCATCTGGTGCTCCTATGATGGTGATACAGGTAATTTAACTGTTGGGCAGTACCATCTGCAGTCAGAACATGATGTTGATGATGAAGGTGTTAGCCAGGCCCAAGTGGGGGCGGCTGAGATCGATCAAGGAGGGTTTCTCTATATTGCCTCACTTGACGCCAAGGGGTCGAAAACCTGTTTTAATGGCAAAATCGAAAGACCAATAATTCAGAAAATTGCCTTATCGTCGGAATACCGCAGCAGGCCAAGCCCGGATCAATTTGAGCTTAATATCCTTGCTGGATGGGATTTTAGCCAAAATATCTCTGGGTTGGAGGTGATGGACACTGGTGAACTTGGCCTAAATGGACGCCTAATCAATCTGCCCGCGCGTGCCATGACTGGGTCCAATTGGTCTGGTGAAGAGATGAACTGGAAGCATCGTAGCGAAGAATATGGCGCCATCCATTTTCATGATGATGACATTGATGACTGCCGGTGGGAAACAGATTTCGAATTTAACTTGCCAGACGGCATCAAAAGCGGCGTCTATGCGGTTCGATTGAGACTAGGCGTTGATGAGGACTTTGTGCCATTTTTTGTGCGTCCGCGTAGGGGCGAACGACAGGCAGATTTTTGCCTTATCATACCGACCTTCACCTATGTGATCTATGCTAATCACGCGCGAGGCAACACAACTACGGGTTACCTCGCCAAAGCAGATGCCTGGGGTGCGCGACCTTGGACGCCCGACAAATACCCAGATTTTGGTCTATCTACATACAATTTCCACAGTGATGGCAGTGGCATTTGCCATACAACGCGATTGCGTCCGATCTTAAATATGCGTCCGAACTTTGTTTCGATTGCGAATAGTTTTGCAGTTTCTGGCCTCCGTCACCTTCCTGCCGACCTGCATATTGTGCAGTGGCTGGAAGGTAAGGGGATCGACTACGATATTGTTACAGACGAAGATTTAGACGAAGAGGGTGCAAGCCTATTGGATGGCTACAGCGCCGTTGCAACTACCTCGCATCCTGAATACCACACGGCCCATAGCAGACAGGCTTTCTATGATTACGCGCATAAGCTCGGCGGCCGATTGCTCTATCTTGGGGGTAATGGATTTTACTGGCGTATTGCACGTCATAAAGAGATGGCGGGAGTTTATGAAATCCGGCGTGCTGAGGGCGGGATTCGCGCTTGGGCATCAGATCCAGGTGAATATTGGAATGCGTTTGATGGGGCTTATGGTGGTCTTTGGCGCAGGAATGGGAAACCACCGCAGTCGATAGTTGGCCTTGGTTTCACCAGTCAGGGCCTTTTTCAAGGTAGTTATTACCGTCGAAAGCCGGCCTCGTATGACGATAAATATGCCTGGATATTTGAAGGTATTGACGATGAAATTATTGGCGACTTTGGCTTTTCTGGTGGAGGGGCAGCCGGCTATGAGCTCGATCGCGCTGACTCCCTATTAGGGACTCCAGCTAATGCCGTCATTCTGGCATCTTCAGAGGCTCATCAAGAGCATTTTGTGCTCGTGCATGAGGAGCAGCTGACCCACGTTGATACGGTGCCGCGCACCGCACAGGCTCCAGGTGGTCGACCGGAAGAGCTAATCCGAGCTGATCTCATATATTTTGAGACGCCAAAGGGCGGTGCTGTATTTTCTACAGGTTCCATCACCTTTGCAGGCAGCTTGCCTTGGAATGATGGACAAAACAACGTTAGCCAAATGGTCGAAAATGTGATCCGAGGTTTCTTGCGCAGTGATGCAGTGGACCCCTAATACCTACTCAAAAACGATGGCCGGGCCATCTTGGTTTTGAGTAGAACGAGCCTGCAGTATTTCAGCTACGCGGGAGGCGAGCCCTAAGAAAGCTTCTGCTTCAGGGGACTCTGGTTTTGCCACAACGATCGGTGCGCCGGCATCACCTTGCTCGCGAATGCCTAGTGTCAAAGGAATTTCAGCAAGGCAAGGGACGCCCAAAGCTTCCGCCTCTGCCCGGGCGCCACCATGGCCAAACGGATGAGCCGTATGCCCGCAGTTTGGGCATACATACACGCTCATATTTTCAACGACGCCAAGTACAGGGACATTTACTTTTTCAAACATCGCTGCCCCTCTGCGCGCGTCAAGCAGAGCTATGTCTTGTGGCGTTGATACTATAACAGCACCTGCAAGAGGGACGCGTTGGGCAACAGTTAGTTGTGCATCACCTGTGCCGGGTGGCATATCAAGAACAAGGATGTCTAGAGGTTCTTCTGGGCTAGCCCATGCCACATCATGCAACATCTGTTGAAGGGCACTCATTACCATGGGGCCACGCCAGATCATTGGTGTGCGTTCTTCAACAAGAAGCCCAATCGACATAAATTTTACGCCATGGGCTCTGAGGGGAATTAGCTTTTTGCCATCGGGACTATCAGGACGTTCTGTTCGTCCAAGCATTCGCGGCATTGAAGGTCCATAGATATCGGCATCTAGGAGTCCGATATTGAGGCCTTGGCGTGATAATGCGGTTGCGAGGTTTGCAGCAACTGTTGATTTTCCTACCCCGCCTTTGCCAGATGCAACGGCTATAATGGCGCCAACGCCTGGTATGGCGCCGCCGTCTGCATTTGATTGAGGACCACGGCCGGCGGGTGTAGCGGCAGGGGGTGGTTTTGGTTTTGACTCGGCAGTCATCACTACAGTAGCGGAAAGGACTCCAGGGATGGCTCGGATAGCGGCTTCCACCGCCTTCCGAATGGGTTCCATAGCCGCGGCTGCTTTCGGGTCAATCTCCAAAGTTGCTTGGACAGAGCCATTTTTTATTGCAATGCCACCCAGTAAACCGGCTGTGACTATATCGTCATTGCCGTGTTTAATGCTGGTTAAAGTCTGCCGAACTAAGGCCTCTGTCACTTCTTTCATAATGTCTTTCCTAGGAAATGCTTGATAGAACGCTTAAGCATCTACATATGGGGTTAAAGCGCTCTGGGTCTACCGGTAGCCGTTATGGTGGTATTTCTTCCGCCCACGCGGTAAAAGCGCTAGAAACTTTTAGAGCAATTTGAAAGGCGGCGGAATGCCCTGGCAGAATCAAGGTGGACCATGGGGTAGTGGTTCCAATAACGGCGGAGGTGGTGGCCCCTGGGGTAGCGGTGGGGGCCGTGGACCAAGTGGCGGTGGAAGAGGGCCTCAGCCACCTGATTTCGATGAGATGCTTCGAAAAGGTCAGGATAAACTCAAGCGCCTTGCGCCAAGAGGCGGCGACAAGCTCATGCTTGCTTTGCTAGTATTGATTGGACTTGGCTTGTGGCTCTTCAGTGGTGTGTACCGCGTTGAAGCAGACGAGCAAGGCGTGGTAACGCGGTTTGGGAAATTCGTCCGCCTAGAAGCGCCTGGACTTCATTTTCATCTGCCTTACCCCGTTGAAGCGGTTCAAACCCCAAAAGTTACTCGCGTAAACAAGATTGAACTTGGTGGTCCTAATCGTGGCGAAGACCAAGCCAGTATGCTGACCGGCGATAGTAAAATTGTTGAGGTGGACTATGTGGTCTTCTGGAAAATCGCTAATGCTGGAGATTATTTGTTCCAGATCCGCAATCCAGAACAAACGATAGCCGCTGCAGCAGAATCAGTTATGCGCGAGATCATTGGTCAAAATTCGATCGACTACGCTTTAACTGATGGTCGTGAGGCTGTTGCTGCAGATGGTTTGTTAAATCTTCAAAAACTTCTCGATGAATATAAGGCTGGCGTTACCATCACTAACATGCAGGTCTTAAGAGTTGATCCACCAGGCCAGGTTATCGACGCTTTTCGTGATGTGCAGCGTGCAGTTGCAGACAAGGATCGTTTCCAAAAACAAGCTGAAGCTTATCAGCGTGATGTAGTGCCGAGAGCTAGAGGTGAAGCAGCAAAGTTGATTGAGGAAGCCGAGGCTTACAAGCGTGAGGTGATAGCTCGGGCTACTGGTGATGCGAACCGGTTTATGAACGTCTACAACTCTTACAAAGTTGCCAAGGACGTCACGCAACGACGCATTTATCTTGAGACAATGGAAGAGGTCCTGCGGAACGCAAACAAGGTAATTGTTGATGGCGATGGTGCTGCCGGTGGTTCTGGGGTTGTTCCTTATCTTCCCTTACCAGAGATACAAAAACGTCGAAAAGCAGTAGAGAAGACTGATGGGGGGCAAAAGTAATGCGTAAGGTTGCTTTCGGTGTTGTAGCCGCCGCATTATTAGCAATTACAGCTGTTGTAGTGGCAATGTCGGCCTTCACGGTCCATCAGACCCAGCAAGCTATTGTGTTTCAATTTGGTGATCCCCGCCAAGTGATTACTAATCCTGGTCTCCATTGGAAATTGCCATGGCAGTCAGTTCGATATGTAGAGGCGCGCGTTCTAAACCTTGATCCCGCGGCGGAAGAAATTGTCGACAAAGATAAAAACCGTCTGGTCGTTGACGTGATCTCCCGCTTTGTGATCAAGGACCCTCTGTTATTCGTCCAATCATTTGGATCAGAATCTAATGCAGAACCTCGTTTGGCTCAGGTTGTTAGTAAAGCGATGCGAGATGTTTTCGCCGTTGAGACGTTAAAGTCCGTGCTGTCGGATCAGCGTGCGGCAATCATGGCTCGTATCTTGACGGTCGCGAACACCGATGCAACCCGCTTTGGAATTACCTTCGTTGATTTACGCGTTCGTCGCGCAGACTTACCTAGAGTCAATGCAGAGGCAATTTATCAAAGCATGCAGACTGAGCGTGAAAGAGATGCGCGTGAACTGCGTGCAGAGGGCCAAGAGGCTGCTATTACGATCCGGGCAGGTGCCGATCGTGAGCGTGTAGAGCTTGTTGCCAAAGCACAACAACGTTCTCAGGAGCTTAAGGGTGAGGGCGATGGCCAGGCTATCCGAATCTATGCTGAGGCATTTGGACAAGACCCTGACTTTTTTGCTTTCTACCGATCCATGGAAGCTTATCGAAATGCCCTGGGAAGCGATGGAACAACCTTTGTTTTATCGCCTAATAGCGACTTCTTCCGTTTCTTTGAAAGTCTGAATGGCGTCTCTAAGCGGTAGTTGCGAGGCTCGTTAATGGTCGATTTTGTGACGGCTTTGGGGTTGGCACTTGTTTTAGAGGGCATGCTTTACGGTCTCTTTCCGAACGGGATGCGCAAAATGATGGAGCGTGTGTTGGATGAGCCCGCGGAAGCATTGAGATATAGAGCTCTGCTGATAGCCTGTGTCGGTTTGGCAATAATTTGGTTTGCGCGCGCGTGATGAATTATTTTTGATCTGGCGCGGGATTTTAAAAAAACGGCATTGAGAACACTTTGTTCTTAATTCTATTTCGGTAGAGGGAATCAGACCTTTGCGTTGCCAAATCGCTAATGTTGCCTCAACGATTTTTCTTTGGGTGGCAATTGCTGTAGGCGGTGTCGCCGATGCCCGTCAGGCTGGTGAGAGTTTTGCAGATCTTGCAGAAAAATCACTTCCGGCGGTGGTAAATATTTCGTCTACCCAAACTGTATCCAGTGGTGATCGCCCAGACGTACCTCCCGGCACGCCGTTTGAGGACTTCTTCAAGGATTTCTTAGAGCGCAATCCAAACGGTGAACAACCTCGTCAGGCAAGTTCGCTGGGGTCTGGCTTTGTAATTGATCCTTCAGGCATTGTTGTTACTAATAATCATGTTATCGCCGATGCTGATCAGATAGTTGTTAAGTTCCAGGATGATCATGAGCTGCCAGCAAAGGTGCTTGGTCGTGATCCTAAGACAGACTTAGCGGTCTTAAAGGTAGAAAGTCCCACACCGCTGCCGTTTCTTACGCTTGGTGACAGCACAAAAATCCGCGTAGGCGATTGGGTTATTGCGATCGGTAATCCATTCGGTCTTGGCGGTTCTGTGTCGGCTGGAATTATTTCTGCACGACAAAGGGACATCCGCTCTGGTCCTTACGATGACTACCTGCAGACAGATGCCGCCATCAATAAGGGCAACTCTGGTGGCCCAATGTTAAACATGGATGGCGAGGTCATTGGTGTTAATTCTGCCATTTTCTCTCCAACTGGTGGGTCTGTGGGTATTGGCTTTGCAGTGCCAACATCGCTTGCCCATCCAATTATTGATCAACTCCGTCGTTTTGGTGAAACCCGACGAGGATGGCTCGGTGTTCATATTCAGACTGTTACAGACGAAATTGCAAAAACCCTTGAGATGGATCGAGCACGGGGCGCTTTGGTTGCAGCAGTGGCTAAGGACGGTCCTGCTATGGCCGGTGGCGTTAAGGAACAAGACGTAATCTTAAAATTCAATGGGCGCGATATAGATAAAGTCCGCCGTTTACCGCGAATTGTTGCAGAGACTGAGATAGGTTCCGAGGTTGAGGTAGTTGTCTGGCGTGATGGCGTTGAGAAGAAGCTCAAGATCATAGTTGCTAGATTGGATGAATCATCGGCAAAAATGGGTTCAGGTGCTGAAGATCCCACACTAGTACTACCTAGCTTAGGACTAGTTTTGCTTCCCCTTACTGATGAGGCACGGTCTTCTAATGGCGTTGGTGAAGAAGTGAAAGGAGCTCTCGTTGCTGTCGTGCAGAAAGATGGGCCGGCAGCTGAGGAAGACATCCAGGTTGGCGATGTGATCGTTGAAGTTAATCAGGATCCCGTGGCTAGTCCTGCCGAGGTTGAAAGCAAGGTTGCTGCTGCTTTAGCTAACAAGCGTAAATCCGTGCTCATGCTGTTGAACCGAAAGGGAGTCCTCCGGTTTGTTGCCGTTAAGCCGAAGCGCGACTGAAGTCTTGAGATTCCTTTTTCGAAAACTGTCAATTAGAGGGGCTTAATGACGTAAAGCTGCTTTTAAATGGGACTGTGTTGGTATAGTTGCTAACACCTTCGACAGCGGTAGCGACGATTTTTAGTTTCTAAGTAGAGAGTTCGATTGTGCTAACACTCGACGAGTGTGGTGGTGACTTAAAACACTTTTGGAAAAATTTTTATGAACGTCCTTCAGACAGAGGCTGCGCGGCGGCGCACCTTTGCAATCATTGCTCATCCTGACGCGGGAAAGACAACACTTACTGAAAAACTTCTGTTATTTGGTGGTGCTATTCAGATGGCCGGTGCAGTCAAGGCTCGCGGAGAGCAACGCCGTGCGCGGTCGGATTGGCTGAAAGTCGAGAGAGAGCGTGGCATATCTGTTGCCTCATCCGTAATGTCTTTTGAGTATGATGCAAAAGCATTCAATTTACTCGACACCCCAGGCCATGAGGATTTTTCCGAGGATACATATAGAACGCTTACCGCCGTCGATAGCGCCATCATGGTTTTGGATGCGGCGAAAGGTATAGAGCCGCAAACACTGAAGCTTTTTGAAGTGTGCCGCCTCCGCGACATTCCAATCGTCACTTTTGTGAACAAGATGGACCGAGAGGCACTTGAGCCTTTTGAGTTGATTGATCAGATACAGGAGCAACTTGCCCTTGATGTTGCTCCAATGTCTTGGCCGATCGGCTCAGGTCGCGACTTCAAGGGATGCTATGACCTACACAACGACCGCCTGATTTTACTGGAACGATCTCGGGAGGGTATCCCAGAAGAAGGTGCTCGCGTTGAGGGGCTTGATGACCCCGCCCTGGATAATTTACTGCCAAGCCATGCTGTTGCTGAACTTCGTGAGCAAGCCGAAATGGCCCGTGAGCTTTGCCCTGCTTTTGATCGTGAAAGCTATTTAGAAGGGCATTTAACGCCAATCTATTTTGGCAGTGCCATCAATAACTTTGGCGTTCGGGAATTGTTAGATGGTGTTGCAAGCCTTGCGCCGCCCCCTAGACCCCAGCCGGCCGTTGAACGCTCTGTGGAACCCACGGAAGAGAAAGTTTCAGGCTTTGTCTTTAAAATCCAAGCAAATATGGATCCGAAACATAGAGATCGCATTGCCTTCGTAAGGCTTGCCTCCGGAAAATTTCAGCGAGGTATGAAACTGCGGCATGTACGGTCGGGTAAAACAATGGCCATATCGGCACCGGTAATGTTTCTCGCCCAAGATCGCGAAATTGCGGAGAGCGCCTGGCCTGGAGACATCGTGGGCCTTCCCAATCATGGTCAGCTAAGGATTGGGGATAGCCTCACCGAAGGCGAGGAAATCCGTTTCACTGGAGTTCCAGATTTTGCGCCTGAATTATTACAGCGGGTTTTGCCAGACGATCCTATGAGGGCAAAACACTTAACGAGAGCATTAACCCAGTTGGCCGAAGAGGGTGTGGCTCGAGTATTCAGACCATATGTGGGCGCTTACTGGATTGTCGGCGTAGTTGGACAGCTTCAATTTGATGTGTTGGCAGACCGAATTCGTGCGGAATACGACGTTCCAGTGCGTTTTGAATCAGCCGGTCTTCACACGGCTCGTTGGGTCGCGTCAGATAATCCGCGCATGCTTAAGGACTTTCTCGACAAGAACCGCGGAGAGACAGCTGAGGACCATGATGGCGAGCCTGTATTTCTTGCTCGAAATGCTTGGCGCCTTCAAAACGCAGAAGAAACATACCCTGACGTTCGTTTCCTTAAAACGAAAGATCAGACTGTGTGAACTCGCTTTAATTAAGCATTAACGTCGATAACAGTTCTACCTCTAACTTGGCCGGCTAAAATTTCATCGGCCATCTTAATAGCGTCTTGCAGACCTGCGATTGACGTAGTTGCATCCAGTTTATCCTTTGGCAGGTCCATCGCTAATCGAGACCAAACTTTCGTCCGCTCTTCTGCGGGTGCCATTACAGAATCTATTCCTGCCATTGTTATGCCTCGCAGGATGAATGGGATTACCGTTGTTTTCAGACCTGCCCCTCCAGCCAGACCACAGATTGCTGCCGCACCTTTATACTTAATAGCTGGTAATACGCCTGCTAAGATGTCACCACCAACAGTATCTACCGCGCCCGCAAATCGTTCAGATTGAAGTGGACGCTTGCCGAGCTCAGATATTTCTTCCCGGGTGATCAGGTTTTTAGCACCTAAATCCTTCAAATAACCTTCAAGGTGCGGACGGCCAGAGACGGCTATCACCTCGTATCCGAGGCCCGCGAGGATTGAGACAGCAACTGATCCAACACCTCCACCTGCGCCGGTTACTAGAACCTCACCGGAGTTAGGTACAACGCCATTTGCCTCTAGTGCTAAGACGCATTGCATTGCTGTAAACCCTGCAGTGCCGATGGCCATACATTGTATATCTGATAGTCCCTCAGGAGCCTTTACCAGCCACTCAGACTTCAGTTTAGCCTCGGTTGCATAGCCACCCCACCAGACTTCACCAACTCGCCATCCTGTAGAAATGACTCGTTCGCCTACTTTGAATGTCGATGAACCAGGGTCCTCAACTATGCCGATAAGGTCGATCCCAGGGATGTGAGGATAATTACGTACAAGCCCACCTTGTCCCTTTAGAACCAAGCCGTCCTTATAATTTAGGGTTGAGTATAAAATCCGAACAGTAACCTCTCCATCTGGGAGGCGACTTACATCCAATGTTTGAACGCTTGGTGTAACTATTTCGCCAGACTTTTCTAGCAATATTGCCTGGAATTCCGCCATAATTGCGGTAACTCCTTCCATGGGATTGGAGTGTGTAAATGGCCGACGAGCGAACTGCAAAAGTAGCTAAGACGACTTAAATTTGTAACAAATCGCTTGCTTATGTGAAACCTCATATCAGCTAAATAAAAGATAAAGTCTAAAGAAACTCTCTATTTTCTGGAGATCTGGCATCACAGTTTGGTGTAGGCTTATTAATACTGGTTAGCGCCACCAACCACCCTATATGCAAGGCAAGGGGCGAAGAGGGAAGGCTAAGTGATATGCTCAAAGACGGAGTTCAAGCAACGGTGAGGCCTGATCGTGGTTTCGTCGCCGTGATTGGTGCGGACGCCAAGACCCTTCTGCAAGGCCTTCTTTCTCAGGACGTGGAAAAGATAACGCCTGATAAAGCTGGTTTTGGAGCGCTACTAACCCCTCAGGGCAAATATTTGCATGACATGTTTCTAACGACTTTGGATGATGGCTTGGTCTTGGAATGTGAATTGGATCGCATTGATGATCTGCTAAAGCGTTTGAAGCTATATCGTCTGCGTGCAAAGGCAGAAATTGAAAAATTAAGTGGTTGGCAGTGTGTTGTGCTTTGGGGGCAAGATCCATTCAGTCTTGGTGAGGTTCCTGGGGCAGCAAAACTTCTTGATGGCGCATCTGCCTATATAGATCCTCGTCTTGCAGTCCTTGGCACACGAATTGTAGGCCCAAATGCGATTAAATTCGCAGCGTCTTTTGAAAAAGGCACTGAAGATACGTATCGAGCTCATCGGATATCACTCGGTGTACCCGAAGGGGCGGCCGACATTGCGGTCGACCGGGGATTTTTGCTGGAAAGTGGCTTCGATGAATTGAACGGTGTGGACTGGAAAAAGGGTTGCTATGTCGGGCAGGAACTGACCGCTCGAACCCGGTATCGCGGACTTGTGAAGCGTCGCCTCATGTCGGTCAAGTTGGACGGAGAAGCTCCAGCAGTGGGAGAGCCGATCCAATATTTGGGAAAGGACGCGGGAGAAATGCGTTCCCATGTTGGTAAAACTGGTCTCGCCCTGGTACGACTTGACGCCTGGAGAGCGGCGAAGGATGCAGGGGAACCATTAATTGCTGGCGACTCTCGTATTTGGCCAATCAAGCCTCAATGGGCTCTCTTTGAGTGAGTTTTTCTGAACGCATTTCTGCCATCACAGGCGATATCACGCGCTTAGATGTGGATGCTGTCGTAAACGCTGCAAACGAGTCCCTATTGGGTGGAGGTGGTGTCGATGGGGCTATTCATCGTGCGGCAGGACCCAAGCTTTTGGAGGAGTGTCGTCAACTTGGCGGTTGTCCGACGGGTGAAGCTAGGATCACTAGGGGATATGATCTTAACGCGCGCTATGTGATACATACTGTCGGCCCAATATACTCAGGGGCGCGTAATGATGATCCAGCTCTCGCAAGCTGTTACAGGAATTCGCTAAGACTTGCCGCTGATAATGGATGCAAGAGCATAGCATTCCCTGCGATTTCTACAGGTGTTTATCGGTTTCCATTTAAGCGGGCTTCTCGTATCGCGGTTGCGACGACGATTATGGAACTTGAGAGATTACCTGCTATAGAAAGAGTGATCTTCATTCTTTTTGATGAAGAACGGCATGTTGAGTTTGAGGCAATCTTAGCTCAGGCTATTTAATCCTAATTCGTTTTGGTATCTGTGTATCGTCCCAATCACCAAAAAATGGTGTTTCACCAATGCCGGCA
>JAURGE010000049.1:2008-16556 GCA_030833925.1 Alphaproteobacteria bacterium | reverse complement strand
TAGCTCCCTTATCGATTTTTATTTTTTTCCGGCCAAATCCCATCGTTCACGCAATTAATTTGTGCGTCGCGTCATAACTTTTGTGCAATGCGACAATTTGTTATTATAAGTAATAATATTTTTATACTTATAGTTTTAAGTAACGATAAATAATTATCGTTCATTGCTTGAAAGAAAGGCAAATGATTATGAAGTATACAGGTGTTGCTGATAAATTAGGCATTTTCGCAATGGCTTTTTGTCTGGCAGCCCCGATGGGGCTTACAGCATTGCCAGCATCAGCAGAAGACAAGAGTGCCGAAATGCCCTTCGAGATATCTGCAAATGTTGCATTGACCTCGGATTATCGATTTCGTGGGCTGACCCAAACTAAAGAACATCCGGCCACTCAAGGAGGCTTAGACCTCAGCGCCGGGCCTGTATATCTTGGTGTTTGGGGTTCTGGGGTGGACTTCGGCGACAGTGATGCAGCCTCGGTTGAAATCGATGTTTACGGCGGCGTGACATATGAATTCAAAGAAATCGGCTTAGACCTTGGGCTCATTTACTATACATATCCAGGCGCAGCATCATCGCTGAATTATGACTATGTTGAAGGTAAGATAGCCCTAAGCTATAGCCCATTTGAATCGGTTTCCTTAGGTGTAGGTTACAACTACTCGCCCGATTATTTTGGTGCTAGCGGAGAATACCACTACCCAAATGCGTCGGTAGAGGTCTCAGTACCAGACCTGCCAGTCACCTTATCTGGCACCTACGGGTATAGCGACATCGATAATGCAACAGCGTTTGGTGCACCTTCCTATAGCGATTGGAGCGTGGGACTTGCGATGACCTATAAGCAAGTTGAGCTTAAGGTTCAGTATATCGACAATGATTTATCCGGTGACTCGGGTGATCCAGCTGTTGTGTTCACTGCAAGCGCAAGTTTTTAAATTGTATCTCCCTGACTGAAGACCTTAGGGTCTTCAGTCAGCAGATAATGACAAAAGAAGACGTCAATCTTTTCAAGCATGTCTAACTCCAAAGATTTCTCTGCCTTTGTCTCTTTAAATTCTCACTTCAAAGTCGAGACAGTTTTTCACGAATTCCGTTCAACCCATGCATCTCTGCAAAATTGCGGCCTAAGGATTTAAGAAACTGCGAACTTCACTCACCGCTTCTGCCAGACCTAGCCTGATTGGTTCGGCTCCTGGCGGAAAGCTGTTGAATAGTCGGGAAGGCGTACGGCCGTCCAAAATAACATAACAACCCTTGTCATCCGCTCTTCTAATTAGGCGGCCAAATGCTTGTGTAAGCCGAAGGCGCGTAATCCTATCATCGTAATTACGACCACCAAAATGATCACGACGGGCTTTGTGCAGAATATCAGGTCTTGGCCATGGCGCACGCTCAAAAACGATCAGCCGAAGCGAACGTCCCGGCACATCAACACCATCCCTCACAGCATCTGTCCCCAAAAGGCAAGAATCCTGTTCGGAACGAAAAATTTCAATGAGGTCCGCTAACGCCATTCGATCTACATGCTGCCCATACAGAGGTAATCCCTGTGCCTCTAAAGCACCAGCTATTCGACTGTGGGTGTCTTTAAGACGGTTGATCGCCGTGAAAAGACCTAATGCACCGCCGCCAGAGGCTAAAAATAGCTCTCTATAAGCAGCTGCCACATCTTCAGGACGAGTTCGATTTACATCGGTTACAACATACACACGCGCTTGCTGACCATAGTCATAAGGACTAGCAACACGGGCCCTGATTGCTGGCCGCGATAGATGAACAGCGCCAGTACTTGCCTCGGCAGCAGCCCAAGCAGTGTCAATATCATCAACACCATCGGTGAGTGTGGCAGAGGTAACGACTGCGCCGTGCGCACTTTCGAGGACAGCATGGGCAAAAGGCTTTGATGGATCGACCCAATGCCGATGCATTCCCACATCACGCACTTGTCCATCAATTTGATCAGCTTGAAACCAGTCAACAAACTCAGGCAAAGCTTCAGTCTTTAATGACGTCAGCATATCTAACCAGGCAGAGAGTTGGTTAGTGCGGCGAAGCAAGGTTCGACTTATGCCCTCGATCCGATGCCGTGTTTGTGTTTCCAACAAATCGGCTTCTAAATCTAAACGCCCTAAAAGACGAATTCGCAAACGTTGAAGTGGCGCGATCATGGCATTTAACGCAACTTCTAATGCTCCCGCGGCATCCAAAATTTCTGGCAACGCCGGGCGGGCTTCTGTCTCAATTGTATACGGCGAACTTTTTTCAACTGAGCGCGAAATTACCTGGCTATATGCAGCAGCTAAAAAGCGTTCCAATTCACCTACGGGAACACCTCCCGAAATACGCGCCAGCCATCCATCTGCGGGGAATGAGGTTACCCCCTGAAGAATAGCATCCAGACTATCCTCGGCTTCTGAACGAGCCTCGGGCGGATCTGCAGGTAAAATGTCTTCCACACGCGCTCGAAGACCTCGAGCACGACTACTCCGCCCCTCTGCTCCAACTAACCAGCGTCTAAACTCTCTGGATTCTAATCCAGTAAGGGCAGCAGAAAAAGCGCCGTCAGCCGCTTCAAAAACATGATGTCCTTCGTCAAATACATAACGAGTTGGTGTGAAAGCATCATCGAGGCCCCCTAACGCCGCTTGCGCCATGACTAATGCGTGATTAGCTACGACAATACGAGCACGGCGAGCGCGTCGAACGCTTCTTTCGATAAAACATTTTTGATAATGGGTGCAGGCGGCATAGACACATTCGCCGCGGCGATCAGCAAGACCGGTTGTTATTCGAGGGCTGGTAAGATCAAACAGCCAGCCAGGCATATCTCCGCCGATGAGATCACCATCACGACTGGCAGAGGCCCAACGCGCCATCAAAGCCAAACCAATCGCATCTTCCGGAAACCGCCTTACCGAACGCGTCGCTTCCTCAAAATTCAAAAGGCAAAGATAGTTTTCTCGACCTTTACGGACGACGACGTGCGCCTGTTTTTCTGCAGCGACCGGGAAAAGTTTATCCAGCTCATCATCTATCTGGCGTTGAAGGTTTCTCGTGTACGTGGCAATCCAAACGGGGGCTCCATTGCGTTCTGCCCAAAGGCTCGCTGGAGCCAAATAGCCCAAAGTCTTGCCAACGCCCGTACCTGCTTCTGCAAGCACAATGTCTGGAGCAGCAGTATCCTCACGCGGCTGGAATGCAGCAGAGCATGCACTCGAGTAGTCAGACTGCTGAGGTCTCATTTCAGCACCGTCGCCCAACATCAACGCAAGACGTTGCCGCGCCTCATTTGCAGCAACCGGCTGGGAGCCAGGCTCTCCTTCAGGTGGTTCCTCCTTCCAAACCGGGAGGCGGCGCCAAATTTCAAAACCACGACCGGTTACTTTAGCATCGGAGACACCAGTCTTCGCGATTGCATGAGAAACTGCTGGTGACCAGGACCAACCTGCCTCAGACATAATACCTGCTAAATCAGCAACATCGATGTCAGCGTTTGAAATAGATAACTCGGCAAGAAGTAAACGGGCTGCTTCAGGCAGAATAGCAGCCTGCTCGAAAAGGTCCTTTGGTTTGCGTAAACCCAAAACATCAGCAATGCCAATAGGCGTTGGCAGGCAAAAATTAGCCGGGCGAACAAAGGCGAAAAGAGAAAGCAAATCAAATGCTTGAAATGGCCCAGTACCAAGACGATTAGCAGTGCTTGGCATATGAACCACAAATGGTCTATCTGCCGCGGCGTTAGAAGCAGCCTTTTTTAAGGTTAGTTGTTCAATTTCGCCGTCGCTTGAAAGCCAAACGGCAGACCTATGACCAACGACGAGAGCAGGAGGGCTCACGGAGCTGGGTTCGCCTCGGCCCAACGGTCTCGAATATTCTTGCGGGTCGCAATCCAAACATCACGCCTTGCCGTTACATGACGCAGGAAAGCATCAAACGCCCCTATCCTTCCTGGCCGGCCAATGATCCGAAGATGAACACCGAGTGACATCATTTTTGGAGCACCAGACTCGCCCTCTTTGACCAACCACTCGAACGTATCAATAGCATACTTTAACCAAGCATCCGGCGTGTATGCCGGGTCGGTCCACATTTTCATGTCGTTCGAATCAAGGGCATAGGGCATGATCACTATGGGTTTACCAGAATCATTGTTCCAAAATGGTAAATCGTCCGAGTAGTCATCCATGTGATACGAGAACCCTTCCTCGACCAGAAGCCGTCGCGTGTTTTCAGTGAGAAGATAGCGAGACAGCCAACCAAAAGGTCGCTCGCCAACCGTCTGTCGAATTGAACTCACAGCAGACTGAATAAACTCCCGCTCTTTAGCTTCGCTCATATGAAACTGGTGGACCCACCTATGGCCATGCGCACAGACTTCATGTCCACCCTCAACTATGCGAGCCACAAGATTTGGCGCACGCTCAAGTGCAACTGCCGCAGCGGTAAATGTTGCAGCAACACCATACTGATCTAAAAGGTCCATAACACGCGGCGCGCCCGCCTTGATCCCATACTGGTAATTACTCTCATTTCCATAATTACGAACGGGCTTTTTCAGCGTTATGCCTAACTCATCAACAGGTTCAGGCCCACGGTCGCCATCAGCTATATTAGCCTCAGCACCTTCTTCCACATTCACGACGATCGAAAGAGCTAACTTAGCATCACCCGGCCAAAGGGACATTTAAGCCTCCATACCGCGCGGAATAATGGCTCCGCGCACTCCTACAACTTTGAATGCTAATCTTGCCGCGTCCACCACCGCAGTTTCTGGTGACTTGCCCATCATTCTGGCAAAAATATATCCGGCGTTGAAACTATCGCCCGCAGCCGTGGTATCTAGAGGTGACGGGTTAGATTCACCTCGGTAGCGTTGAATTTCAGAGCCGACTGACATCACAATATCTCTATCACCATCTTTAACTACTATCTCTGGCAGCCCAAGATTTGCAATCCGACGCGCAGTCTCCTCTGGGTTTTTATCCCCATAAAGCAGTCTCTCGTCGTCAAAACTAGGAAGCGCCAAGTCAACCCATCCTAGGGTTACAGCATTTGCGGCTCGCGCTTCTTCAACATCGCTCCAAATTCGAGGCCTATAATTGCTATCGTAAGCAAGCTTCGCACCCGCTTCGCTTGCCCTACGAAGACCATCCAAAAAAATCATCCGACCATCTAGATCTAATATTCCCATGGTTATTCCGCTGAAATAGACCCAATCATAATCCTTGAGGCTAGAAGCAAGGCGCTTGCCCTCTACACCCTCAAACATTTGTCGCGCAGCGGACGCACTTCGCCAATAGAAAAAGCTGCGCTCCCCTTTTTGAGTAGTTCGGATCGCATATAGGCCAGGCATGGCATTGGAAATTTGTCGAACCGTTTTGACGCCGATTCCCTCTGAACTCCATGCATTAATCATCTCTTGAGAGTACGGATCATCACCAACAGCAGTTATGTAGTCGACCTCAATACCTTGCTTGGCACCCAGTCTTGCCAAGTACACTGCAGTGTTCAACGTGTCGCCACCAAAACTCCGGTTCATTCCGTGGGGTGCATCAGTCAACTCAATCATGCATTCGCCAACACATGCGATACGCATCTAATAAGTTCCCTTACAATAAATTGCTTGGTAGCAAGCATGGTTTGACTTCACGTTGGAATCCAGCGCTATGCCGAAAATGTTTAAGCTTCCGGATGACAGTCCTCCAATTATTCCAGTAGTAGTAATCAAGGATGCGGCGAAAGCTCCAAAACTTGCTGAGGCACTTTTAGCTGGCGGCATCAAAACCATCGAGGTCACCCTTAGATCAAAAGCCGCCTTAGACGCAATAAAAGCCATCACAACATCAGTACCAGAAATTTTTCTTGGAGCTGGGACTATTCTAACCGGAAATCAATTAGAACTTGCCTCTAACGCAGGAGCCGCCTTTTTTGTGAGTCCTGGGTCTACGGACCAACTAATCCAAGCCGCGATGCAATATGATCAACCCTTTCTTTTTGGTGCTGGAACTGCTTCAGAAGCAATGAAATTGCGAGAACATGGCTTCCTTCGCCTCAAATTTTTTCCGGCCGATGGAGCAGGTGGAATAAAAACTTTAAAAGGCCTTAAAGGACCTTTACCCGATATCACATTCTGCCCCACTGGCGGCATCAATGAAAAAAACGCCAAAAATTACTTAGACTTGGACAATGTATTTTCTATTGGTGGTTCTTGGATTGCTCCAACAGAGTTAATTGAAGCCGAAGCGTGGAATGAAATTACCGCAAGAGCACAGGCAGCTAGTATACTTGCCGCAAGTGGTTAAAGATCCATTTTCTTGCTTCTGATGTAGATTAAGGTTCGGTTTTATGCTTCGTCGTTTGTTTATAACTGCAGGGCTTGCTCTAGTTCCTACGTGGTTTGCTGGAGCCGCAACTGGCAATAATGCTCATGACTTCAGCTTTACCTCCATAGAGGGTGAAAGACTGGCTCTATCGAACTTCTCAGGTAAAGTAATCCTGCTTGTGAATACTGCATCACGATGCGGCTTTACCCCCCAGTATGAGGGCCTGCAAACTCTTTGGGATAAATATAAATCTCAGGGACTAGTGGTGCTTGGAGTGCCATCAGGGGATTTTGGGGGACAAGAACTAGAAACATCAGAGAAGATAAAGGAATTTTGTGAGGTTAACTTTTCGATTGATTTTCCAATGACAGAAAAGACTGAGGTGACTGGCAAACAAGCACACCCGTTTTATGCTTGGGCATTGAAAGAACTCGGTGCAAAAGCCAAACCACGCTGGAATTTTCATAAATATCTAGTTGGCAAAGACGGTCAGCTTATCGATTGGTTTTCATCAACTACTGGTCCATCGTCGGCGCGCATTCGTGACGCAATAGAAACCGCGCTTTCCCAGTAAAATAGTTCTCAATTTTTTGGGCCAGTCCGAACGCTTAGCCGAGCTAATGCCTTTTCCAGTCGATCGTTCAAGGTCACTCTGCGTTTTCGAAGATGGTGCTCAGCAGAAATAAGCTCCTCAGGGTCAACCGCAGTTAGACGTTTTTGTTTTTTCACTGTTGGAAATGCCCCTGGTCTTATTTGAATTTTCCCAACGGCATTTGCGCCCAAATAGCTATTTATCCTCTCCACAAGCCGTGGCGCGTCATGTTGAAGAATTAGTGCCGCTCCTGGCATTGCTTTTACTAATAGCGTTCCTGGTCTCCGTCCGCGTGGTGGCTCAAATTTCTCCGGACTTGCTATATCGGCGAATTCAGCGCCAACAATATCCTTCCAGTCACGTCTCAATCCTGCCAAAGCTCTTGCGCGTTTAGCCCCTGTATGGCCACGCAATAAAGAATCTAGTGACCTTGCAATTGGTTGAGGTCTCAAAGTTGGATAGCGCTTGTCGGAGGCAGTCATACATACCAGTATCCTTTTTATGACACCTTCTGCAATCGCTCCTCCTCTGCTCTCCTGGTATGACCAATTTAAAAGGGACCTCCCATGGCGAGCAAAAGATGGCACACAGCCCGACCCATATCGCGTATGGCTGAGCGAAGTCATGCTGCAACAAACAACAGTCGCTGCGGTTGCTCCTCGTTTTAACAGGTTCATAGATCGATGGCCTCGGGTGGAAGTCTTGGCTGCTGCACCAGACGAAGAGGTGATGGCCGAATGGGCTGGTCTTGGCTACTACGCGAGAGCCCGCAATTTGCTGAAATGTGCCCGGACTGTTGCTAAGGAACATGGAGGAAGGTTTCCAGACACCGAAGAATTATTGCGAATGCTTCCAGGCGTCGGCGCGTATACGGCAGCGGCGATTGCCGCAATTGCCTTTAACCAACCTTCTTCCCCTGTCGATGGCAATATTGAAAGAGTTACGTCACGCCTATTCAGGATAGAGACGCCACTGCCAGCAGCAAAAAAAGAGATAAAGACAGCTGCGGCAGCCATGACACCGGCAGAGCGTCCGGGGGACTTTGCACAAGCTCTGATGGATTTGGGCGCCACCGTTTGCCTACCTCGTCACCCACGGTGCACAGCGTGTCCACTCGTCAACCTCTGCGAGGCAAAAAAAAGTGACCTTGAAAGCGTTCTTCCTATTAAACCCGTTAAACAGGCTAAACCTACAAGAATCGGCCAAGCCTACTGGATTGAAAATAGTCGTGGGGATGTATTGCTTCGCCGGCGAAAACAAAATGGTCTGCTTGGCGGAATGATAGAAATACCGTCTTTTGGCTGGTCCAGTGACGACGCGCCAAAAGCAGTCAAAGAACTAACAGATCACTGGACAGAGGTGCGCCCTATTAATCACGTATTCACGCACTTTCGCTTGGAATTGAAAATTTTTTGTGGACGCACAGACAAAGAGGCGATCAAAAATTGTTTCTGGGCGCCTGTTGATCGCTTAACATCGGTTGGACTTCCAAGCGTAATGAAAAAAGTTGCTGAGGAATCGATCTCAGCTTAAGGCGGAGCGACCGGCAAAGGTTGCTTTTGCTCCCAAAGCCTCTTCAATCCGTAACGCTTCATTCCACTTCGCCATGCGTTCAGATCGAGTAAAAGAACCAACTTTAAACTGGGGCACCCCCCAACCGATAGCAAGGTGAATTATTGTAACATCCTCGGTCTCTCCCGAACGTGCAGAAACAATAGCCCCGAATCCAGATGCCTTTGCTGCCTCCCACGCAGCCAAAGTTTCCGTTAGGGTACCTCTCTGATTCGGTTTCAAAAGAACGGTATTGCAGGCTCCCATCGAGGCCGCGCGCTTCACTCTCATCGCATCAGTTACTAAGAAGTCATCGCCGACAATTTGGATATCCTTACCAATTCGCCTGGTGAGCTGTGCCATGCCGTCCCAATCGTCTTCTGACAACGGGTCTTCCACTGAGACAATGGGATAGCGCCGGGTCCAATCATGGATTAGATCCACCATCTCACCGCTTGATAGATTGCGAGCTTCCAGAGCCAACTTATACTGCCCACCATGCCCAAATTCGCTGGAGGCTATATCCAGAGCAATTGCAACTTCATCCGGCGCACGGAAGCCAGCACGTTGAATTGCGAGGGATAATGCGTCGAGTGCCTCCTCATTTCGGTCAAAAGCAGGCCAGAAACCACCTTCGTCCGCTACGCCCATTAACTTTCCCTGCTCTTCCATTAAACTTCCAGCAGCTCGGTATACTTCTGCGGTCCAATCAAGGGCTTGAGCAAAAGTCTCAGCACCAGGACAAACAATCAGAAAATCTTGAACATCCACCCGCCTACCAGCATGAGCACCTCCTCCAAATATTTGGATTTCCGGCAGTGGCATCTGTACCGCACCCGATCCGAGGTACCTCCAAAGTGGTTCCTTGGACTGCTCAGCTGCTGCCCATGCCGTCGCCATCGAGACTGCTACTATAGCGTTAGCGCCAAACCTGCCTCGATTCTCTGTGCCGTCTGCCTCTATCATCGCCTTATCAACACCGACCTGATCTCGGGCATCAAATCCTCGGATCACCCCCGAAATTTCACCTGAGACAGCAGCAACGGCGCCTGTTACGTCCATACCACCGAAGGCAGCCCCCCCATCTCTCAGGTCGACAGCCTCCCCGGAGCCAGTGGAGGCACCAGCAGGTGCAATGGAACGGCCGACAGCTCCCCCGGCAAGGAAAACCTCAGCTTCAACTGTTGGACGACCTCGCGAATCCCAAACGCGACGACCAACTACCTTTTCGATCTTGTAGGCAGACATTGTTTCCTCATTTCCCGCACTCGACGAAGCTATACGGCCCTTCAAAAAAGATAGCCAGAATGCGACGGGTCAACGCACCAAGGCAAAACAGGGGAAAAAAGATTGTCCAAAACGATATTTGTGCTTGCATGAAGAGGCGTGAGGAACTAAACCCGCGTTCTTTGCGTCAACCCCCCTCACCGGTTTTACGGAGGATGCGATGTCGAATAATCGCCCTTTCGCAGAGCTGGCTGTGGTCGCGGGGTACGGGGACTCTGACGAGTCCGCGTCCGCTGTTCAGCCTTCCGAGCGTTTTCACCCTCAACTCGTCGAGTACGACGGCGACAGTATGGAGTCCGAACGGCGGGACTTCTTCGTTCATAAAGATGGCGTAACTTATGCCGGTACGCACCTTCTTATCGACCTTAACGATGCCAGTGGTCTTGATGACCTAGCGGGTATTGAGCTGGCGTTAAAGGAGGCAGCAATCGCCGGTGGAGCGACAATCTTAAATTCTGATTTGCACCATTTTGAGCCGAATGGTGGGGTATCAGGAGTAGTGATACTGGCTGAAAGCCATATCACCATCCACACATGGCCAGAAACAGGATACGCGGCGCTCGATGTATTCATGTGTGGTGAATGTGATCCTTACAAGGCGATCCCAGTCCTAAAACGAGCCTTCAAACCAGGGAATGTTCAGGTGATTGAGAACCGACGAGGCCTTAAGGTCTAGAAGTCGGGTCAAAGACAGTTTAGCAATTGGCCCTCGGCCGCTCCTCCCTGACGCAAGGGAGCGGTGCGAGGGCCGATTTTTTTATGCGCAAAGCTTTTACGGAGGCTAACGACACATGGACTGGTTTACCGAAATCCTTCACACCGATCTTGCGCAAAAGCTTCGCGTCGATAAGGTGCTTTACGAAGGTCAAACCGAATTTCAGGACGCAAAAGTCCTATCCAACGGCCGACTCGGTAAAGTTCTTGTCCTAGATAATGTCGTGCAAACTACGTTGGGCGA
The DNA here is from genome assembly GCA_030833925.1 of Alphaproteobacteria bacterium. Classification (GTDB taxonomy): domain Bacteria; phylum Pseudomonadota; class Alphaproteobacteria; order Bin95; family Bin95; genus VMCJ01. The sequence continues at coordinate 5,845 of JAURGE010000049.1, read as the reverse complement.
CGAGTTTGTATACCATGAAATGCTTGCCCACGTTCCTCTCTTCTCCCACCCTCATCCAAAGACTGTGCTTATCATCGGTGGTGGGGATGGTGGACTTTTGGAAGAGGCCTTGAAGCACCCATCAGTTGAATCAGTAACCATGGTTGAACTTGATGGTGGGGTTGTTGAGCTTGCAAAAGAACATTTTGTGGAACTCAACCAAGGAGCATTTGACGACCACCGTACAAACCTGATTATCGGGGATGGTGCTAAGTTCGTCGCCGAAACTGATGAACGGTTTGACGTCATATTGGTCGACTCTACTGACCCTCACGGACCTGGCGAAGTATTATTTTCAAGGGGGTTTTATGCGGATTGCAAACGCTGTCTTACCGAGAGCGGCATCCTTGTAACGCAGAACGGAGTACCTTTTCTGCAGGCTAGTGAGTTAGCCGGATCAATTTCTCATTTTCGAGCTCTATTCAACGAAGGTTCTGCCTACGTCATTACGGTTCCTACATATGCCTTCGGTATGATGGCCCTTGGCTGGGCAACAGACGACAAAAGTCTTCGTCAGGTTGACGTTGCCACCTTGGAAGATCGCTTCAAAAAGGCTGCTTTCGCTACCAATTATTATAGCCCGGAAGTACACAAGGCCGCCTTTGCTTTGCCAATGTATATAAAACGAATAATTGACTAGCCCTACTGGCCTGCGAGAGAGGTTAATAATTGCAATTCTCTGACCGAGATTGGGTCGGCAGCTAAGTCGAAGATAAGACTAAATGAGCATTTCAAGGGATCCATGGAAACGGCGTTCAAATAGACCGCTTTTGATGGGTGTTATCAATGTAACTCCCGACAGCTTTTCTGACGGCGGGGAAAATCTGAAACCAGAAGCCGCAATTAAAGCTGGCAAAGCTATGGTTGCAGACGGCGCAGACATTATCGATATAGGTGGAGAGTCAACTCGCCCTGGGCATACTCCAATCGATGCCTCGACTGAACAGGCAAGAATTTTACCTGTGATCAAGGCACTGGAAGCCGAAAAATCAGTTCGTATTTCAATTGATACATATAAAGCATCAACAGCACGAGCAGCCCTCAAGGCTGGGGCACATATCATCAACGATGTTTGGGGCCTTCAAAGAGACCCAGACATGGCGAATGTGGCGGCGGAAACCGGGGCACCTGCTATCTTGATGCACAACCGCGAGGCTGATGATGACTCTATTGATATTCTATCAGACGTCATGCGTTTTCTAGAAAGATCACTAAAAATCGCCCGCAAAGCGGGTGTAACTGAAGACAAAATCATGCTTGATCCAGGATTTGGTTTTGGAAAAACTTCGAAACAAAACATGATTATATTGCAAAATCTTGAACTCATTTCTTCGCTTGGATTCCCAATCCTTATCGGCTTGAGCCGAAAACGCTTTATCGGTTTTTATTCAGGACAGACTGAAACAAACGCTCGCCTTCCTGGTACGCTTGCAGCAAACCTCCTTGCAGCAATCTCAGGTCATGCGGCCTGCATCCGAGTTCATGATGTTCGGCCGCATCGAGAGATGCTCGACTTTCTCGGTGCTTTCACTCGAGGGGCTAATAAATGAGTGAAACAAAAGTACTGACAGGACTTTCTTTTGGCGCGAATTTGGGAAATGCCCCAGAGGCCGTGGAACGAGCCGTTGCTGCCGTTGCAGCTCTTCCACGAACAACTTTAAAAGGTTGCTCGAGCTTGTACCGAACTGAGCCTTGGGGAGGCGTGCCACAAGACTGGTTTATCAATTCGGCAGCCACCTACACCACTTCATTAGCCCCTGCTGACCTTCTAGCTGCATGCCAAGCTATCGAAAGGGCCATCGGCCGTTTGCCGACTGAACCAAAGGGACCACGTGTCATAGACATCGACATAATTTTTTATGGCGATGTGGAACTACAAACAAAAGCACTTACCCTGCCTCACCAGCACTTCCGCAAGAGACGCTTTGTACTGCAACCACTGTTAGAAATTGCGCCGGACCTGATTATTTGCGGAGAAAAAGTCGTCGAGACCCTAAACCGAATTGTTCATGACCCCTTGCAAGTCCAGCTCATTCCAAACACCAAACCTATTCAAGGTCAGGCAATCTGAAACGATCTTCAGGCTTCAGCCAACCCTTAAAATTAGGCTTTCTCTTTTCCGCAAATGCAGCACGGCTTTCTAACAAATCTGACTTATCGCCATGCTCATGAAGACGGGTGGCCAGGTTAGCCTGAGCGCTGCTCACCTGCGGACGCATACGGCGCATCATATGAACCGTGTTGACCCGGGCAGCTGGTGGCAAAGTCAATAAATGCTCGGCCATTTCGACGGCTACATCTACAACTTTATCTGCAGGTGCAAGCCGGTTCACAAATCCAAGCTCATGGAAGCGTTTTGCGGTAAAACGAAAGCCCATTGCCATTTCCATTGCAACTGGAAAAGGCATGTTAGCGATATGGCCGTGATTATATCCCCCAAGCAGCCAACGCTTCGCTTCTGACACCTCAAAAACAGCATTTTCGGCAGCAACGCGAAGGTCCGTTCCCTCGACCAACATAAAGCCCCCACCCATGGCAAAGCCGTTAATGGCTCCAATGACAGGCTTCTCCAAAGTGCCGTCTTTAAAAGGATCGGCAATAGGAATGGCACGCCCACCTGGTGTTTTATCTTTAAGGGCCTCTTTCATATCTTCGCCTGCACAAAAACCCCGACCAGTTCCGGTAAACACCGCCACTTCAAGGTCCTGCGATTCTCTGAACATGGTCCAAGTTTCAGCAAGGCCAACGCGAAGATCATAATTCAGCGCATTCAGTACTTCTGGCCGGTTCATCCGAACGATCAGCACCTGGCCGCGGGTTTCAGTTTCTACAACGGCCATTTGAGCCTCCTTAAGTAAGTTTGATAATTGGTAACTTATGATGCCTTTGGCAAAACACCATTAATCACATAATCCAAAATCTCTGCCGCCTGCTCCGGCGTTTCAATCACAGCAAGTGCTGCAGCATCAACTTCCTTTAGAGCATGAGCATGCTCTGTCTGATGCATCACTATCAAGCTCTTTCCAAGAGCAGTTGCAATTCCAGCGTCAAAGGCAGCATTCCATTGTTTGTACTTTTCCCCAAAGCGGACAATTACTATGTCCGCCTTCTCAATGAGAGTACGCGTACGGATAGCATTCAATTTAGCGCCTTTATGGTCATGCCAGAACTTATTTTGCTCTCCCCCCATAATCAGCACTCCGCAGTCATCTGATGCTTCATGATCAGTTACTGGACCCGTAAATTCTACAGGCAAGCGTCTAGCCATAGCAGCAGCGGCAACTTCCGCACGCCATTCCGTGTGGATTTCACCTGAGAGATAAACATGCCAGCTCATTTGTGCGTATACTCCTCCAAAATCTTTACCCCCCTAGCCAGCCAGCTCGGCAACTGTCTGAGCAATCACCCTTGCCCCTGCAGCTAGGTCTGATGGTTTAGCCGCCTCGGCCTCATTGTGACTAATGCCATCCTTACAAGGGATAAAGACCATCCCAGTTGGGCAAATCTGCGCCATGTTACGAGCATCATGAGCGGCACCAGAAAGTAATTCCATCCTTGGAACATCAACACGATCGGCAGCCTTTGCAATAAGTTTCATAATATCCCGATCAAACGGCGTTGTTTCCGCGCGCTGAATCTCCTCAACTTTTACCTTACAGGCGCCAGCAACAGCCTGACAGACCTGGGCAATTCGCCCACCCAATCTTTCGCGCTGCGTATCGTCGGGGCAGCGGAAATCGATAGAAAATCGAACTTGTCCTGGAACCACGGATGGCGCCCCTGGATAAGCTTGGAAAC
>JAURGE010000049.1:0-1998 GCA_030833925.1 Alphaproteobacteria bacterium | reverse complement strand
CAAGTCTTCTGGATCTTCCATCAGCTCATGGAGAGCAACAACCATCCTTGAAGCCGCCAAAACGGCATCTTTCCGTCGCAACATAGGCATGGTGCCCGAGTGGGCCTCCTCACCCAACACGCTAACCTGGTACTTACGAGCACCTTGTATACCCGTCACGACACCAATTGTATTACCTGTTTCTTCCAACCTGGGCGCCTGCTCGATATGAGCTTCTACAAAGCCTGCATACGATGAATTAAGCGGCTTTGTTTCAACGGTTCCTACCTCTCTCATGAAAGAAGAGAGAGCATCAACCATTTTAACTCCGTCGGCACCGACGACCCCGAGCATACGCTGCAACTCATCTGGCCGAACGAATACTTGGCTACCCATCACCCCCGGCTGGAAGCGCCCGCCCTCCTCATTAGTAAAATTAATCACTTCGATTGGCCGCTCTGTGCTGATATTGGCGTCACGCATGGCGTAAAGCATTTCAATTCCTGCCAAAACACCATAGCTGCCGTCGAACTTGCCACCCGTAGGTTGACTGTCCAGGTGACTACCTGTGGCTATAGGGTCTGCATTGGGATTACTTCCTTCTCGACGCACAAACATATTACCGATTGCATCAATAGAGACTTTACAACCCAATTCCTCCGCCCAATGCTTGAGAAGCATTCTGGCTTGGATATCTTCAGGGGTAAGACATTCTCGACAGACCCCGCCACGGGCTGTCGCCCCAAATTTAGCCATCTCCATATGCATTCGCCAAAGCCGCTCTTCGTCGACGGCATTGGCAAGACGGCAAAGGTCAGCATCTGAAAGGCCCATATCTACTCCTCGATTATCCTCAGGGAGATTTGTAACACGGCCCGCTTTTCAGGCTAAATATTAATAGTAATGTTTTGGGAGATAATTACATGGGCCGCAAAGTATGCCTCATTACTGGTGCCACGGACGGTATAGGCCTCGTCACCGCACAAGAACTTGGCAAACTTGGTTGGACACTCGCTCTTGTATCTCGAAATGCCCAAAAAGGAGAGCGTATTGCTAGAGAACTCCGCCACGTCTGCCGAAATGAAGAGATATATTTTAAGCAGGCAGATCTATCTCTACAGCGCGATGTGCGCCGAGTTGCTCGCGATATTGCTGAGACATATGAAAGCTTGGATGTACTCATCAACAATGCAGGCGCGATCTTTTGGAAATATCAAAAAACCGCTGAAGGAATAGAAAAAACATTTGCACTCAATCACTTAAATTATTTTCTTCTAACAAACTTGTTGCTAGATCGCTTGCGTGCAGCCCCAGCTGCCCGCGTGGTGAATGTTGCAAGCATGGCGCATAGAGGTGTGAGCATCGACTTTGAAGATATTGAAAATAAGAAGGTTTATGAAAATTTTCGAGGTGGCTGGATTGCTTATCAACGCTCTAAACTTTCTAACATCATGTTCTCGAATGCGTTGTCCAGAAGATTAGAGGGGCAGAACATTTCGTGTAACGCCCTCCACCCAGGGTTTGTAAGAACCCGTTTCGCAAAAGATAACGGCGGTTACTTTGCGGCTCTGGTCTCAATTGGAATGACCTTTGGGGCAATCTCTGCTGAGAAAGGTGCTAAAACCCAAATTCACCTCGCCACATCTCCTAATGTTGAGGGCGTAACCGGTAAGTATTTCGATCTTTGCAAGCCGAAAGAACCAGATTCCCGAGCCCTCAATGAGAGCGATCAGGAACGTCTCTGGGATGTCTCTGAAGACCTAACGCGAAGTAGTCGTTAGGATCTTCATTCTACTCAGCAGCTTCCATCAGTTCAGGGAAGGCATGGCGCCACTTAGTCGGGAAGCCACGACCGTGCTGAGCTGGCATCGGCGGTTCAACACCCAACTCAAAAGCTGCGCGCCACGGCCACTTAGGCTCGTATAAAAGACCCCGAGCAAGTGCAACCATCGAGACACTACCATCTTTTATCAGGCTATCGGCCAGTTTGGGGTCTCTGATCATACCAACTGCCATTGT
>JAURGE010000048.1:16524-16763 GCA_030833925.1 Alphaproteobacteria bacterium | reverse complement strand
AAGCGTCGTTGTTGTGGCGTATCCAGTCTGCAGGGTAATTGTCCCTGTATTGTTGGTCTTGCCATTCATAATTCCATTAACAACTTCAGCCACGTTCCTTGGATCGTGACCGAAAGCTGGTAATACTCTAAACATTACTGACATCAGCGGACACCCTGCCCAATCAAATCAACATCAATGCTGACAGCCGTTTCCCAATTATCTCCGGTTGGAACAATTTTAAACCTATGGTAATACCC
>JAURGE010000048.1:0-16514 GCA_030833925.1 Alphaproteobacteria bacterium | reverse complement strand
CACCAACAGCGGTTTTCCAGCTTGAGCCAGTAGGAGTAACCTTGACTCGATGGTAATACCCATTTGATCGCAAAGAAACACGGTTTTCGGAGTCTGCAGCCACGGCAGAGCTAAATGACAGACCTTCGCTTAAAAGTTTTCTTGATGCGACAGAGACAGTTGCGGAGCCGCCGTCCACTTGCGGTCTTGCAAGAATTACAACAGACCTACCGCCAGCGTTTAAATCACCAGTAATTATTTGCCCAGTAGATGGAGCCCCGTTATATGTGACTACATAAGCGCCGGAAGTGCCGCCAAGGAAATACTTGCCGCCCATATACAAAATTGAATCTAAGCTCGCCGGCAACGCATCAATGCTTGCGGAAATGGAATCCAATTCTTCAAGAGAAACAACGGCGGTTGAGGCGTCTGAAATGTAATCAGTCCCAGCGTCGCCATAAGTCCATTTTTGCGTCTTAAAGTTGTAAATAATAAGCTGGCGCTGGGCAAAGATAGTCTTAAAGTTCCAAATAACCAATTTGCGAACAGGATCGACGGCGGCGCTCATTGTGCTAAATGCGCCTTCATCTGCGTTTGCAAAGAACCAACGGTCAACTTTTTCAGCGCCAATTGCGCGTACTTGTTGCCCGTCGCACATATAAAACCCGTCGTCTGATAAGAAAAACGATACGCCTTCGGTTTGTGCAATTGATCCGTCAGCGATGCAGCCCTTGCCGCGAGAGATGTTGTCAAACTGGAAAATGAACGGCGTCCCAACATAACTCATTCGGGCAATAGCTTTTTCAAGGAACACCAGGCCAAATTCACCCCCTCGGATGCCAACGATCTGGCCTCCATCAGCGATGTCTTGATAATCGGCCTGTGTTATTTGGCTTGACCCCCATGCGGTTTCGTCATTGATGCCAGACCAACGGACTCGTGTCGGATAAACAACGGAGCTTTCATTGGTAAAGGCCGTAACAACAAAGTCACGGACAACTGTCAAATACTTTGAAATTGGCGCAGACGCAGAAAGATTGGCGAATTGTGAAGATGTGCCTAGCGTATAGGCCTGCATTGGATCATTAAAATTAGTCCCAATGATTGAATTTCCAAATTGAGTAAACCTAAAACGATCACCATTGGAATTTGGCGTGTAACCGCCAGAAACAGACACATCGGTCAAAACTCCGACGCCAGAAACATCATAAATTTTTGTTGACCCAGCAGCAAATAGTTTTGTGGTGCTTGTTGGTGTTTTCCCAGCAACCAATGTTGTCAGGCTTTCCGAGGCGGCTTGTGAAAACGTCGCGGCGCTGCTAAGTGGCCCATAGCCAATGGCCTGTGGAACAACATTCTTTGCATCGCTTAAAGCGCCAGAAATACCTGGCTGGTCTGGCATCCATTCGCCAAATGTTAATTTTGTTGTTGCCATGTGTTATTTCCGCTTGTTTGTTGCGTCCACAAATTGCTTGAGGCGGCAACATTTGTCCATGTGTTATCTGATAAAGCTATTTCAGTCCATGTGTTTACATCATACGGAGTAATAGTCCAAACATTATCAGACTCAACAATATCAACCCAGCTACGCCCATTTGATCCGTTTGCTACTAATGTAGCTCGCCCATTGAACGAGCCGACGCCAGCATAAATCGCACGAGCCGAAGCAGTTACATTGGCAAAACATTCAACAGACGATTCCCCGTCCGCAACAACACCACCAAGCGCAGAAACTGTTGTTTCGCAAAGAATGGCGGCGTCAGCCATGCGAACCCTTACGGCATCGGCGCTCACATCCGCTGTAACTGTTATGTCTGCAACAGCATTAGCAACAATACCTCCAAGCGCAGAAACTGTAGCCGCACCAGTTATTTGTGCGTCGCCAAATTGAACCCGTGTGCCGATAGCATCTACGGCTGCGCTTGCCTCAACGCTTGCGTCTGCGTATTGGACGCGAATAGCATCTGCTTCAACGGTAGCGTTTGCGGTAATGCTTGCGTCTGCAAGCCTAACTCTTGTGCCGTCGGCGACGACATCTGCATAGGCCGATACATCTGCGGAGGCCAGCAAAACTCGGATCGCGTCTGCAGTAACTGCAGCATTACAGGTTACGGATGCAGAGGCGCTTTGGACGCGGACTGCATCGGCTGTTACGGTCGCTGCCGCATTAACGCTTGAATAGGCATCCCATAGCGTTACTGATGTTTCGTAAAGCTCGCTGTCAAGCGTGAGCGTTAGATCGTCAAGACTAGCCTTTAGCTGGTCAAGACTGTCTATCGACCACGGAGGCAGCAAATCAGCCATATCAAGCCAATGTTACGCTCAATGAACCAATAGCTACACGAAATACATCGCCGGTTGCAATTGTTTTAGACGCATCCAATGGCGAGTGATACAGAAGGTTGCCAGCAGAGACATCATCACGGATTCCGATGTAGGCAATAGTTCCCCATGCTCCAGTGGCCTGCGGAAATTCAATCGCCGCGCTGTTGGTCGATACACCATCAGACGGAGCGCCGAAAGTAATAGACTGCCGAGCATAAGCGTTCCCGCTTACCTCCGAGCCGGTGTCTGCATCCGTCGGGTCACTTGTGTAAAGGGCCAAGTACACGGTCGTTGGACTTGTGTACGACGTATTACGCAAGGTTGCGTTAATCAATGCGTTTTCAAGATAGTTGGACATTTCAGCCATGATTTACCTCACAGAGTTGTTTTGATTACCAATGGCACACCAGAATATTGGCCTTGCTCATCAGATCGGTTAATGGACGCCATTGCACGGTCAAACATATTACCCCATGTATTAACTCGTACATCGTTCATTAAATACGGTTCGGCCTCAAGCAATGTTGCGTAAAGCAAGGCGTCTGGCGTATTTGCCAAAAAAGCATTACTTGTATTTGCGTTACTTAAGAAAGTTGGTGCGGCAAAATAAAAAAGCTGAAGCGTATAAACAGAATCTGGGATTGGCGACAGTTGGAAATCATTTGCCAATATTGTGTAATCAACGGGTTTGCCGCTTTCCCACGAACGAGTATTGCGATTAAAAGCCGATGGGCTGTAATAGTTTAATGGTTGTACAGGATTCCCAACAACAACAAAGTCGCGCACCTCAATAAAATCACTTGGCAACTCAACAGTGCTATCTGCTGCAACAGTCGCGGTTGTCACGCTTTTTAGCATTTGACGAATACGAATATCTCGCCGCAAACGAGTTTCAGCCAAACGAATAAAGTCTGGAATTTGCGTCGTTAGATCAGAACGGGCCAGATAGCCTGCTACGGCTGTCTGTAAATCAGAGTAGCTGGTAAAGCTCATTTAGATCACTCCTGGCCTTGTGCGCCAAACTCGATTTTCTGGGTCATTTAGCCACATTGCAAATTTAGCGTCGTCAACAACATGAAACCCGCGCATGATACCTTTTTGGTTTAGCTCATCAATAGCTGTAAACGGAATAGATGCAACTTTATTTCCATAAAGCTCATCAGACCATCTGGCACGTTCATCATAGCTGTTGAATTCTTGCTTATTACTTTCAATAAGTCCAGAAACATCTTGGCTAGTTTGAATTACCAGGCCTCCTTCACCATCGGCGTGTGCAACGGATTTGCGAAAGTTATTCATGTTTAAATTTTAACATTCAATAAACAAAAAAGCCCCCCAAGGTTTCCCAAGGGAGGCTTCTAGCTACATGAGATTAGCTAAGGTCAGCAACAATGCCGCAAGCAGCTTCGTTCTTGACTTCAAGAGTCAACTCAGCCAAAAGCTGGGTTTTCTCGCTGTCGCCTGTTTTAGCCAGTTCGATAGTCTGGAACGGGCGCAGATAAGCAACCGCCAGCATATCGGGATCGACCACAAAGGCCACTTCGTCGCCGTCATTCACGCTGTTCATAAAGCGGTTCGGTACAACAGAAATCGTGCCGAAATCGCTCATATAAACATCAGCCGCGCCGATGATGGTAGTTGGCTCGTTAGAAGGAGCCATGTAACGCTGGGCAGCGATACCGGCAAAAGCCGATACGGTTTGCTTGTGCGTGGGGTTAACCATCAGAACTTTAGGCGAGCCGCCGGAGACATAAACCTCGGCAACAACGGTCTTCAGCAACGCTTCCGTAAAGGTGCGGTTCGAGCCGTCAGTGCGGGCGGTAGTACCACCCGAACCAGCCGAGCCAGAAGCACCAAAGTCGCCGTTGCTGGACAGCCAAGCTTGGATTCCACCCATAGTGCGGGCGGTGCTGGAGTTACCAGCGGCAGAAACTTGGTTAGATAGCAGAGTCAATTCGATATTGCGCTTCAACTCAGACGAAACTTTCGCCAGTTGATATGCTTTTTCGGATTTCCTGCCTGCCTTGTCAACAGCTTCCAGAGTGCCAGCGACAGCAACAGATTTCGTAAAAATCTGAGTGCGGTTGCCAACACGCGATGTGGGCGATGCGGTGATCGAAGAAGCGTCGGCCCCTTCAACAGCGCCTCCCAAAGCGGCGGCGTCGAGACTATCGGTTTGCCACTCGTGGTAGGTAGCCGTAGCCTTCGATTTGCCGATAGACGACATCATCGGCGTATCGGTCGGGCTGATGTTATAGATTACGTCGGACAGGTCTTCGCGCTGACCGACGGCGGTATAGGTTTGATAAGTTGCCATTTTTTAACTCCAAAAATTATAGGAACCGTTCAAATGCTGCTGCCGCGTCACGGACTTTGCCAGTTTGACGTAGCCGCTGCATCACTTGTTTATCCTGCGATGACTTGGTGTTTGGAGATGAATTCCCAGGTTTCAGCATTTTTGGGGCTTGTTGGACTTTCTTTAAAGTCTCCGACTTGCCCTTCTGAAGTTCCCTAAATTTCATTCCCTCATACAAAGTCAGCACAGCCTTGTGGTCATACACTGAGGAGAGTTCTTGATCTGACCAACCTAAAGATTTTGCATATTCACGAATTTTGCTTCGGATTGCATCGCCTTTTGGTGTCGCCAGTTCTGGGATAACAGAAATGAGCTTATCAGCCTCAGATTTAATATGGTTTTGCAGTGCCTGCTGTTGTTCCGCTTGTTGCTGTTGTGCAATGCGGGACTGTTCAGCACGAATAACTGCTAACTGTTTCTCTCGCTGAGTTTGCTCTGCCACCTTTACGGCATAGCCGATGGGGTCTGTTTCCTTTAAAACTTCTAAATCCTCACCCTTGTTTTGCTGGCTCAGGAAGTTATCCAATGCCTGCAACCTTTGGGCGTATGCCGTTCGCTCTTGTTTAGCTTGCTCTATTTGAGCGCGTTCGGCTTCAACGGCTTTACGCTGCTCGGCTAGAACCTGAGATTTTTGGGTGTAATCCTTGCTTCGTTGGTAGCCGCTAATAAGTTCGTCAAGTTCTACCTCAACTTCCTCACCATTGACTTTGGCCTTGTATCGGGGTTTTACTTCCTCAACAGACTCATCCTCCAATAAATCAGATTCCTCAACTTCGCTATTGGCTTCAAGTTCTTCGGTTGATTCTTCCGGTTGGCCCTCTGGGGCTCCTTCGTTATCATCCATCATTCCAAGAAACGCATCAGCGGCCTGGTTTACGTTTAGGTTTTCACTCCCGCTAGGGTTGGTGTTTTCCATGTGTCATCTCAGTTTTACCCAGAAACCGTCTGGTGCGGGTGAGTTTCCTCACAGAATCTTCCACTTCTTGTCTTTTATCATTGGCTCTGCGGCAATTCCCTGCAGATGCCCGACAAGAAGGTCTATTACTCGGACATTTCGATAAGCACTTTCTCGCAAATCAAAATCATTCTCATTTGAGTTAATAATAACATCAATTTGTTGCTTTTTCAACACATTGATTACTTCTTGGAAAAACTCATCGTCTAGTAATGTTTGCGCTCGCTCAGATTTGTTTTCGATCACATCAATCTTTCAAAAAAATACCCGTTACAAAAAACTGTATTGACCGCCAAATAAATGTTTTTGCGGTCTTTGCTGTGCGCTTTGTTTTTGTTGCAAAACGCACAAAATCTCTAAATTCTTCGTAATAATTTTCGGCCTTGCCCGCCTTAATTGCGCGCAGGCCATAAAAGCGGTATCCCCTGCGGATAGCCTCTCCCCACCATTTATTGTGGAGTGTTTTGGTACACCACAAAACAGCTTTGCGCTTTTCTCGTGGTGTAAATGAGCCATTGGCTACGGCGTGGGTCGCAATAACACAGCCGCCACCGCCGCTACCACCGCCGCCGCCGCTATCGCCGCCAAAAGAGACTGCATTGCCGCTGCTATCTGATACAACGCCGCCGCTGCTGGTGCCCACATAACCACCACCTTCCGCGCCAGAGATGCTGTCTGCGTACCCAGCGTCCAGCCCCGCACCAGAGAAGCCGCTACCCATCAGCCCGCCGGAGTCGGTTGCGCCACCGCCGCCATAGCTTTCAGCGCCGGAGATACTATCGACGTACCCTGCATCAAGTCCAGCGCCAGCAAAACCCGTCCCCATTAGACTTCCTGGGTCTGATACTGCTGCGGGAGCTTCGCTTACAACATTTAGATTGCTAATCAATTGTCCTAGCGGGTCTTGGGTGTTTAAGTTTGCAGCCATAGCCGCAGCCTCGCCCGCAGGGATTCCATAGCCCTGTGCTGCCGATTGAACGGCGTCATTTAACGAAAGCCCGTTTGCGACAAGAGAATTAACTTGCTCGCCAATAGCGTACCCAATAGAGCCAACTTGATTGGCGTTTAGAGTACCGCCGCTTCTGCCAATTAGGGACTCTGCAATTTGTGAGATAGCTGGGTCTGTCGCAGCAGCCATGTACCCGTACAAGTTCTGTGGGTTGTCAAATTGGCTTGCAAGAGCTTGTGCGTTTTCTACGCCTTGCGGAGATTGACCAATAACACCCATTAAAGCCGACAACATCGGGTTTGCCGCCGTATTCGGTTGACCGCCGTAGGCAGACAGCGCAGTTTGCATTGCGTTTGCGCCAATGGCGTTTTGGTAGCCTTGCCCAGCGCCGATAAGCATCCCAGCGCCTGGGATAAGCTGATTGATGCCAGCCCTTACTAAGCCAGGAATTGGGTTAAATAGACTGTAGTATGGGTCGCTTTGCCAAGCCTGAGACTCGGCACTGGAAACGGGACTGTAATCGCCGCCACCGTATAGTTCTCCGGTTGCAACTTGTTCGGCTACCTGTTCTGGCAAATTTGCTTGGTAGTCCGCTAAATTGAACTCGCCTGGGGTAAACCAAGATGGGGCAGCGCCGCCTACCGAAGGAAGTCCGATAGGGCCAGCAGAAGGGTCAATAAATCGTTGAGCGCCATAACTTCCTCCAGAATGTGTGAATGTCTGCGGGGTATATTGAGACTGGATGGCCTCAATGATACTACCCAACTCCAATGGCTGCGGGGACTGGCCCTGCACCGCCTCAGCACCAACCATTGGATTAGCTGTGCCGCCTGTAACGGCTACAGGGAAGTAGGAAGAAAAATAGTCTGCCATAGTATTACCCTGGAATTTCTATGTTAGAAGTAATGCCCGCACCTACCTTCAACGCTTTAAGTCTTGCCTCGGCCTCAAACTCCTGCTGTTTGAGGTTGAAGTGCATTTCCAACTTCTCCCGCTCAAGCTGCAGTTTTGACGCCTCTTTTTCTCGCATAATTTGCAATTCGGCGGCTGATTTTTCGCGTTGCAATTGCATATCAAGGGCGGCTTTTTGACGCTCAAACTCAAGGTCAGACTGCATCTTCTGCTGCTGCATTTGCATATCTGCCTGAAACTTGGCTTGCTGCGCCTGGATGTCTGCCTGCGTCTTTTGCATCATCATTTGAATTTCTGGCGGCATCTGCGGCTCTTGCGGCTGTGCAAGTTGCTGGTCTTGCTCTGGGCTGATGGGCTTAAAGAACTCGGCAGAGTCCTTGAACCCAGCGGCTTCGACCATACGACCGAGGACGCCCCTGTACTGACCAAACGACACAAACGGGTTGCCTGGGCCGTACTGGGCAAGCATCTGCTCCTGCTTAGCCAAAACCATCTGCAGCATCGCCATCTGCTGGTCGCGGTTGCCGTTACCCAGCCCGACGTTGATCGAGATATCAAACTTATTGGCCCAGGTACGCGGATCGACACTGATGTAAGTTCCGCGCAAGCGAATGATCCGCTCTTTTTGCTGGTACTTAGACACCAAGTGCATGATGCCCTCAAACATCTCTTTTACGCCTGACTCAGCAAAGATGCGAGCAATCAATTCAATCTTGCCGGAGCCAGCCTGCTGCATCGAAGCAATAGCCGCAGCGGTGACGTTTTGCAAGATGTTGGCATCCAATCCTTGTGACATTTCTGTCACTCCAGTACGCTTCGCTTGCACCGAATCAAGGTACTGAAGCATTGGGAACGACTGCGCCGCCATGTTTTGCACAGCCAACTGCTGAACAGCGCCAACAGATTTTGTGCGGATAACGCCGCCTGCCGTGGATGTCAGCAGATCGTCTAGGTTGACCTGGCCCTCAACAGCAGTGACCCTTGCGTTGTTGGTCAGATACATATTGTCCAGCATCTGACGAGTAATCGTGGTCTTAATTAGTTGCAGATCAACTGTGCGGTCTGCCAGAGAGTTGCCAAAGAACTTATGCGGAATGGGCAGCGGGCAGATTGAGTAGAACGGAACGTAATCTGTTTCCTCGTCACTCAGAATTTCGTTGCCAGAATAGAACACTTGATGAAGTTCTGCGATGCCGTCTTCATCTGCATCAAAGCGGATGTAGCACTCAAACACCTCGATTTCTTCCATCGCGGTGTCGTTGCCTTGATTGTCTGGTTGCTCACCTGGGCTAAATCGGGCCACACGCTCCGGCGTATACGACAAATCGTTACTTGCTGGTAAAGCGTTGACTTGATCCTCATCAAACCCCATAGCGATCATGTCGCTTCTTGGAACCATCCGGCGATGAGCGCAAAACGGCGTGGTTTTGATTGAAACGCCAGATTTAGAAATCAAAAATTCTTCTGGCGGCACATTGTTTATTACAACTTTTCCAGAATCTATTTTTTTCTTAATTGTGATGTCGTGAATGTTGTAAGTAGCCGCCATTCCAAATTGATCAAATACCGGAGCGCCAGTAGGATCAATGATTGGCTCAGTAACAGTGTCTTGCTCTACAACCTCAATGTCTTTATCTTGAAGTAACAGAGCGAGTTCGTCGTCTGAAAGACCTCGGTATGTCTCTTTGGTGACATCTTCCTTTTCTTCCCATACGGCTTTAACAATACCATTCTTCTGCAGCAACGCATCAAAGAACCAATTATGCAGGATGGTTATGCCTGAATTATCTTTTAGGAAAATGTGATTAAGGTAGTCGGTGGCTTGTTTTGCACCAGCCTCATCACCAGGGCCAACTGGGTCAGCGACTACTATTTGATCTGAGCTTGTGAAAATTCGGATAAGCGACGGCAGAGCGCCATCAATAGCTTCGGCTACTTCGCCGGTAACGATTTGTGATTTACCTTCGACTTCGTTGCCGTAAGGTTGGCGCAAGTATGCTTGAAGTGCCTGTTTGCGCTGCTCTACAGTTTCGCTTTCGATGAAACCGATGGAATCATCAATTGCTGCTTGAATCGCTGTTTTTAATTGATCCTGGCTCATTTTTACCTTTCGGTGGTCGCCCAACTCGTGGCTTTGAGTCCGATTGTACTTCTTTTAACATATTTTCAAGCATTTCGATACGGCGCTCAAGATCATCGACACGCCTCGAATTTGTAATATCGCCTTGTTTCATTAAGTACATTAGACCACCCACTTCGCCGGTTTGTTGATAGATTTGCTCCATGTAGATACATTTTCGTCTAGCCCAACAGCCGCGTAACGGAAGGCGTCTGCGGCGTGTGAATGTTGGTCATGCAGCGGCTTATTTGAAAACATCTTTGTGTTCGGGTCAACGTCGTACCTGTAGTGACGCAGATTTTGAATACCATCGGCGCAATTTGTTTCGTGAATATAACATCTATCCAAAAGTGTACGCGCCGAGTTAATGCCGTCAGCAACAGATAACTTTGGTGTAATTCTAATCGGCTTACCCATCGCCATAAGAATATCCTTGACGGATTTGCCTGTCATATTCTTATTTTCAGCGTCGTGCGGCAACCACCAATCTTTATATACATAACCTTTATTTTCTAAAATATGCACATAATGGTCAATAGTTTTTTGACAATTTTGATAAAAATCAACGATTCTGACCTCGCCGCCAGCGATGTACTGGATAAACCAGATAGATGTCATATCTGCCCAACCCAAGTCCCAAAAGGTCTGGATCGGGATTGTCTTGTCAATTAAGAAGTCCCTGACCCTGTTTTGTTCCTGAGCTTTCCGTAACTCGTTGGCGTAAACAGCGCCATCCAGCATTTGGCGGGTGTGGCCTTCCCAGACGTTTAGGTAGGCGTCAATATCCTTTTGTTTTAGCTGCTCAAGCTCGTCTTTTAGGACTTCTGGGAACCAGGGGTTGTCGTCCCAATTAACCTTGCGAACAACAGAGTTCGCCGGAGGATTGACCACGAACCGCCGGTAAGTCTCATCGGTATCCAGGTCTGGGTTAAACGTCACCCAAATCTCTGACCCTGGCTTACGGACAGTTGGAATAAGCGTCTCCCAAGATGTCTTTGAGATTGCTTGGCCCTCCTCGCACCAACAAATGTCAACCCCCTCAAAAGACTTAATTGAGGTGACGTTGTGCTTCAGGCCGACAAAACTGAACTCAGAGCCGTTTTTTCCATAGATGGCTGTGCGCTGCACATCGAAGAACGAGTCCAAGTCCATAGCCCTGATCTGGTCTGCCAACAAAGCGATTACGGAGTCAGAAATAGAGTTCTGCAGTTCACGGGCGCAAAGAACACGCACAGGCGTCTTTACCGCCTTGGCGATCAATGCCCGAGCCACACCCCAGGATTTGCCGGAGCCTCGCCCGCCATAAAGGATTTTGTACCTGGACGGCTCGAACAGAAAATCTAGCTTTTCAGGGAAATCTAATTCAAGTTTCATCAGGGCGAATCAGCTTGATTGCGATCTCGGAAACCTCGACCGGCCCGCCATCCTGACCAGTCACCTCGGTTCGAGACAACTTCGGGGCGGCATACTCAGCGAGCTTTGCCAACAAATCAAGCGCCCGATACGGGTCTGGCCTGCGGTCGTGCTTTTCGTCGCCATCCGCAACCGATTGGAGCCAGATAGAGACGTTTTCCTTGTTACCCTCTAGTAGAGCCCTAATGGTGTCCCTAAAGTCGTTGGTGACCCGATTAGCGGCCCCCTTGGGCCTTCCTCGACCTCGATTGGTCAA
Source organism: Alphaproteobacteria bacterium (assembly GCA_030833925.1). Lineage (GTDB taxonomy): Bacteria > Pseudomonadota > Alphaproteobacteria > Bin95 > Bin95 > VMCJ01. The sequence goes on along the minus strand of JAURGE010000048.1, from coordinate 5,250 downwards.
GTTTGCAGAATTGCCGCTCTCTATTTTATTCATGTTTGAATCCCTTACGGGTTGTTCAAGTAAAGTTTAAACAATTGACTATTGTGTTAAGTCTATCATAATGGTGGATACACAGGAGAAGCTAATGAAAATTGTAATAAACAACCCTTCAGACTACATTATTGACGTTGAGCTTGATGATGACGCACTTGCTCTTTCGGATGACGATTTGGCTGGGTTTATTGATGATGCTATCCGCAACCTTCAGTCCATGCTACTGACTATGCAAAATTCAATCGAGTAGTCCACGCTTCTTTTGGTCAGCCAGGTAACGGTAGTACCGTTCTATCATTGGCTCATCAATAATTTGTGACACATCTTCTTTGCGTTTTTCAAGCGCGCCGAGAACCATGTTTCTGATGTCGCCTTTTTTCCCAGCAAATTCTTTGGAAAGAAGGCCAAACTTATCTGCCATCAAGACTTCAGCGGGTATGCTTTGCCCCAACGTTCCAAGGTAATCGCCCGTAAAGTTTGTGTTGTAACTTCTGTTAAGTGATGGGAGTAGGCGCATCCCATCTGGCGTTGTCATTATCATAGTGTTGCCAACGTATCCTTTGGGGACATCCCGCAAGGCATCATCAGTCAAAGCTGCGCTCACATCTTCAGCATTGAAGCCAAACCTTTCTTGGTTTGCTTTCATGTAAAAACGATCTGCGATGGCTTTTCTTAACTCTCCAGGGGTCGAGTCAATGCCTTCACCAGAATACATTTGGACTCGCCCTTCATCACTCATTATTCCTTTAAAGCCTTTGAATGGCTGGGTAATTTTTCTGTTTTCCCCAGTTCCTTTTGTAACTTTAAAGTTTCTAACGCTATCATCAAATGCTTTTATTTCAGATTTATTTAAATTTGCCTTGTCTGCAAAATTTAATAGAATTTCTGTGGGCATAACAGAAAAGTTTTCTGATAATGGCCCCATTGTGGTTGGCAAATGAATAATCTCGCCAGTACCTCCGGCGTTTATATTTTCCATTCTGGCAATAGCATCACGGTCTAAAATTCGTTTTGCTATACCAAGATTCGATGCGCCAGCAATCCCTTGCTCAATATGGGCTAAATCTCTGGCGTAGTCTTGACCGCCATGTGTAATTACGGGCCGCGACAATAATTCATCAGAAATGCCAGTAATTTTGTAATTTCTACTTGTGCTGTCCCAAGGCATTAGCATAATGCTTGCGCCTTGATAATCTTCAAGTTTTAGTGGCTTTTTTTCAGCCAAGCCACCAAGGAATTCTTTTTCAAATCTTGTTCCGACCGATGGGTCTGGCTTTAATGGAGTCGATGGCCTATAAACATAGCTGCGCGATCCTTGCGCCAGCCCCTCAAGCAAGCCAGCAGGCATACCGCCACGCTCCATGATTCTTGTGACCACAGGCTCTGCAGCTTTTTCAATATTCATGCCCTGGGCAATATACGCCTCTTTTGGCATTAAAGACATCGCCAACAATGGCTGCGCTTCTGGGATGATTGGTGGCAACTTAGATGCCTCAAAAGCCTTTCCAAGCAACCCAGCCATCTCGCCAGCAGTTTGAGTCCTCGGAGTGTATGTCAAAGCATTTGCAATGCGTTGCGCCTCTTTTTCTGCCTCTCGCGCACCTTCTTGTGTGCCGTATTTGTCAGCAGATTTAAGCAACCCAATAGGCACTCCAGCCAATTGACCACCCAAACCAGTAACTCCAGTTGTCAACAACTCAAGTAACCCAAGCGGGTATTCGATAGGATTCCTGAAGTTAAAGATTGGCATGATTTACCACTTAACGCGGTTTGCCCAGTACGCAGCCGACATTTTGCCTTTGGCGATGTTTGCGGCGTGGCGAGATTTAAAAGACTCGCGCCTACTTTTGTCGGCCTCTGACTCGCCTTCGCGTTTGGGCGAGCCGCTTACACCTTGCTGACCAAACCGAATTAGCTTTACTTCGTCACCAGACTTAGCCAGCACCGCATGGCTTTTGGTTGGATGACTAGGCGTTTTTTTGGGCTTGTTAAAGCCAGCAAACTCCTCCTTGCCGCGCTTAATCATTTTTTCCTCTTACGAGCTTCGGACAACGCAATGGCGATGGCTTGCGCTGGGCTTTTTACAACTTTGCCGTCCTTGCCGCTGTGCAACGTACCGGCCTTGTACTCGCCCATTACTTTCTTGACTTTGGATTGTTTAATCTTCTGATTCGTCGTCCCCATCATATTCTCCGTTTGAGTAATCTTCACCTTCTTCGGATCGAACTTCGGCCTTTTCCCAGGCTTGGCAAGTACGCAAATTGTGGCAAATAAATTCAAATTTGCCGCACCAACCACGCCCGCCGCCATCCTTGTCGTAAGCATCTTCTGGGACTGCTTCCATTTCGGCAAGCATATCGGGAGAATCGTTGAAGTATTCGCAATTGGCGCACAAGTTGCGCTTGGCCTGCTCTGGGCTGATGCGCCAGACAGTTGCAATTTTTCGCCAGAAATCGGAGTTCGGTTGTTGTGTTTTTTCAGGCCCAAACATCCAGTGCTGCTTAACAAAGTCGCGGTTTTCGACGACTTCTTTTTTCTTGATATCGCTTGATTTGTCTACAGCAATGATTTCAATAGAAATACTAGAGTCAAGTAGTCCTTGCATGGTTTTCTCCAATTTGCCCCATTTTATATCAGGATTTTTTTTGTAAATCAAGTTCTTTCAATAGATTTGATGTTTTTTGATAGGCTCGCATCCACATCTCTTTTTTCTCGTTGCTGCTCATTTTCCCCTGGTCTAGCTCGGCGTGGCACAAGAAACAAAGCGCCGCAACATATTCGTCGCTGGCCTTAATCCCTCGGCCCTTGCCATGCTCGGCCCAGTTTGAGTGTGCAGCCACAACAGTCCCGTCGTCTGCGCCGCAATTTTGGCAGGCAAGCAGTCTGCAAGCCTCAAGTCGCTTTTTGTTTCTAACGTACTTGGTCTTTGGGAACATCATAGGTCAATCCCAGCCTCTGCCGCCCAAGCATGGAGGAATTCGATAAACTCCGAGCCTTGCTCCTTTGTGAACTTCCTGGTTTGCATACCAAGTTGAACAATACCATCTCCCGTCAGATTCGGAATGACTTTTGCAGGATTTATTCCGGTGTCTTTGCAAAACTTATCCACCAGCAACCGTTTCCAGCTTTCCGCATCCCACTTTGCTCCAAGATGAGTGGCCTGTTTTGCTATCTCATCAATCAAAGCATGGTACATACTTTCTTGGTCGCGGCTTTTGCTTTCTTTTTCAATAATTAACCTTAGCTCATTACCGCTAGACAAATAACTTTGTATTTTGGGAAAAATGTTATTCCATACAGATTTTGCCTGCTCTGGACTTGTTAACCTACGGGTGAACGCCACTTAGAACTCCAATCATGCGTAATGCGGCCTCTGGGCCATCGATCCTAGCCAATGTACCTCCGGCCCAATTTTCAAAAAACTCGGCTTGTAGCTTCGTTAAACGCTTTTTAGGGCCATCCTTGATCTCCACCAAGAAGGTGTGGCCCTTGTACCCAACCAAGAGGTCAACTGGCAACCCAATGACCCAGACATAAGCACCAGCAGCCCGCAGCGCACTGATGATCTGTGCTTGATTGGCATCTACCCGTTTTGCGTATCTCATAACAATAACTCCGTATCTGCAATTTCACGCATATATTTTCTACACCTTTCATTAAATCCTTGGCCATAAAACTTAGTAAGTTTCTTAATATGTTTGTCAAGCCAATTATTTAAAAACTCTTTGTCGTGTTTTTTAGCCAATATATAGTAATTTACAACAAGAAATCTTGCTTCTCCTTTTTCAAGCATTACTCTTGAATTCATCTGCGGCTCTTAAACTAAATTTTTCTAGATCACTTTCTTCGATCTCTCCAACTAAAAACAATGCCATGTTTACAGTGCTTGGAGGAAAAGACACGCCGTCGAGAATTTTGTCTAGGATTCGTTTTGCTTGTTCGTAGCTCATGCTTTCCTCCGTAGTGCGGCAAGTTTTTCAAGCTCAGCAAGCGATGGTGGCCTGACAAACTTTTCCTCTGCCTTCAGCCTTTCTAGCGTTGGGTCAGGCGTATTCCTTGAGGGGACTGTCATCCTTACAACGTCGGCCTGAATCTTTGGCGCGACCCACTCTGCCTTAAAAGCCTGCCAACCACGGACACAGCACTCAGTTAACGCCGCCTCAACCGTCCAACCAGCTTTCTTCGCCTCTTGAACAATCCCGTCAATGGCCCTCTGGGTGATGGGTGCGCGCTTTGCCTTACGCAGTGCCTTGAAATCTTCCCAAACAGAATCAGAAACGCCGTCAGGCGTTGCGACGGTAGTCGCTGTATTCTTTGGTTTATGGTTATTGGTTATTGGTTGTTGGTTATTGGTTGGTTGCACGGTCGTTGTACGCACCTTCAACGGGTGTTCAACGGGCGTTGGATTTTTGTTCAATGCTCGTTTAGCTGCAGATGCCTTCCCAGCCCTGGACGCAGCGTCTAATTGCTGGTGGTAATGCTCGATCTCTTTGTCGCACCGAGTGTGATGCCACTCATCTTCCTGCAGGGTAAAAAACATCTTCAGGATGCCAGAAATCTGATCCTGGCGCTCCCTCGCATTTACCTTCATGGAAAGCTCAAACAGAGAATTTGGCAGCGGCTGCTCTGTGTCGTAATAAAGCCACAGTAGCTTCAAGTAGATGCCAACTTCCTCGTTTGTCAAAAACGAAGTGTCCTTGATAAAGTCACCGATGTGATGCTGATAGTAGTGCATGAGTCCACCTTTTTTCACCCCTTGAAAGGAAACAGCGGCAGGAGAAGGGGAAACTCTTTTCGGTCAGGGGATCAATCCCAACCTAGCCGTGTCTCGAAAAATTTAACGTCTAAACCACTCCGGCTTCAGCACCATAAGCTGCCAAAGCCTAGCCTGCGGAACGCCGAGCCCCCACTGGCTGATGGCCTGCGGAGTTATGCCAAGAATTTTAGCTAACCCAACTGCAGAGCCAGCCTTGTCTATCGCTTGTGCTTTGTCCATGACCCAATGTTAAGCCAACTTTCGCAAAAAAGCAACTCATCGCAAAAATTTTTGTTACACTGCAGCCGCCACTTAGTGGCATATCTCCTTGATCTTTACCCCGCCCTGGGCAACCTTGGCGGGGTTTTTTTGTCCAAGTTTGCGGGGGGGCGCAATAGCAAACCGCAAGGGGTTGCGCTAGGGGTTGCGCCCTAGCGTTTACCAATGAAAAGTGCCCAAAA
>JAURGE010000047.1 GCA_030833925.1 Alphaproteobacteria bacterium | reverse complement strand
CAGAAATGCGGGCTTTTTGATGCTTACAGGATTGATGCTTTTTACTGCGATCCAATCATGACACCAGAGGATGGCGAAGCTTTTATAAAGGCTAATGCTACTCTGACTCCACCATCTCTTATTCCAGAATTTCAGCTTTGGTCAGCTGATGAATCTACTGTCTTATGGGAGGCAACCGAAACCGTACTCAATACAATTAACCTACCTCCGCCATTCTGGGCATTTGCATGGCCTGGGGGACAAGCTCTGGCGCGGTACATCCTGGATGTCCCGAAAATTGTTACTGGCAAACGAGTACTTGATTTTGGTGCTGGAGGCGGACTTTGTTCACTAGCTGCAAGGAAGTCGAGAGCGAATAACGTGCTAGCCGCAGATTTAGACCCCTTTGCGGCTATTGCTCAGTCTTTGAATTGCAAAGCTAATGGTCTAACTCTGGACTCCTTCACGGGCGATGCATCGCTAATCCCGATCGCTAATTTTGATGTTATCCTTGCAGGCGATATTTTTTACGATAAATCTGAATCTAAGGCTGCCATTGAATTTCTCGTAAAGGCAGCTAACGCTGGCTTAGATGTGTATGTCGGCGATCCAGGCAGAACCTATCTTCCTAGTTGGCTTGATATTCCACTGGCCTCTTATTCTGTCCCAACGTCCCAAGATTTAGAGTGCGATAGCATAACCCCAGGCAAGGTTTGGAAGATTGAACCGCGACACTCCAATCAATAATGAGTGGGCTCAAATAATTTTTAAAAAGATTTTTAAAAACCAAGAAGAATTCCAATTTGTCAGTCGATCTAATCTAAAAACACAAATTTAACTTGCCTAAATTTTGCCTTGACTCCTTGCTTTAATATTGAAGGGTTGAGACCATGATCGATGGCGATCGGCGAGATGAATGCAGCGAGTTTTTTCTACATTTTTTAAAATCAGTTTGTTTGCTGGTTTTCTTAGTGCATTTCTTGCGATCGTCTTTGGTGTCATTCTTATGCGCGGATACGGTCGAAACCTCCCCGACCACGCTATTCTAACAAAATACAGCCCCCCTATAACCACTAGAGTCCATGCTGGTGATGGCCGGGTGCTCGCAGAATTCAAAAGAGAACATCGCTTATTTGTTCCAATTCAAGAAATTCCTCAGGTAGTTCGAGTGGCTTTTCTTTCAGCAGAGGATAAGGATTTTTACCAACACCCTGGAATTGATGCTCAAGCTCTGACCCGTGCAACTCTTAGAAATGTAAAAAGTATGGTGACAGGGCGGCGCCTTGTTGGTGGATCAACAATTACCCAACAAGTTGCTAAAAACTTTTTGTTAACTAATGAAATTTCATACGAACGAAAAATTAAAGAAGCGATACTTTCTTTTCGAATTGAACGCGCGCTAACGAAAGATCAAATCTTCGAATTGTACTTAAACGAAATTTATCTTGGTGAAGGGTCATACGGCGTTGCTGCCGCCGCAATGACGTATTTTGGGAAATCATTGAGTGACTTGACGGTGCCAGAGGCCGCATATCTAGCGGCCTTGCCTAAAGCTCCGAGTAATTATCATCCGGTTCGCCACCGTGATTCCGCAATTGGCCGCCGAAACTGGGTGATAAATCGAATGGTAGAAGACAGTTGGATTGATAGCGATAACGCAGCTATCGCCGCCGCCTCACCTTTGTATATCACCGGCCGCCCCAAGCAAGAGCGCGTGATTGCTTCATGGTTTTCTGAAGAAGTTCGTCGCGAATTAAAAAATTTGTACGGCGAAGCTGATCTTTATGGTGGTGGTATGTCGGTACGAGCCACTATCGATCCAAAGCTGCAATCTTTAGCGGATAAGGCATTAATTGAAGGTTTGGAAAGCTATGATCGCCGCCATGGTTGGCGAGGTGCACTTGGAAAAATTAATTTAGAGGAAAATTGGCTGGATGAACTTAATAAATTCCAGCCACCGCCTGGGCTACATGACCGCCAAATAGCTCTAGTAATAAGTACGACGCCAGCGGTTGCCTATATTACCCTCGCTAACGGCAGCAAGGGAACAATAGCCTTTGAAGAGTTAAAATGGGCTCGCAAGCGATTAAGAAATCAAAGAATTGGGTCTACACCCGAGACTGTGGAAGATGTCTTGGAAGCAGGCGATGTAATAACTGTAAAGCCATTGAGCAAAGACGACCGTGAGCAAGCTGATCCAGCTATAAAATATAAACTCGACCAAATTCCCAATATTGATGGTGCTATTGTCGCAATGGACCCTCACACTGGCCGCGTTCTCGCCATGTCAGGAGGTTACTCAAATGACCGAAGTCAGTTTAATCGTGCAACACAAGCTAAACGCCAACCAGGTTCCGCAATAAAACCCTTCATTTATCTATCGGCACTAGAAGCCGGACATACACCAGCCACCCTTATTCTTGATGCTCCTATAGTTGTTAACATACCAGGATACGGTCTTTGGAAACCGCAAAACTACAGCGGAAGAATTTACGGCCCCAGCCCGATGCGGGTGGGTTTAGAAAAATCTCGAAATCTCATGACAATCCGCCTAGCAGAATATTTAGGAATAGATTCCATCATTAAAACGGCCGACAGATTTGGACTCGGACAAAAAATGCGTCCTGAACTTGGGTCTGCTCTGGGTAGCGGAGAAGTGACACTCTTAGAACTTACCTCTGCATATGCGATGCTGGCAAATGGAGGACTCAAAATTACACCGTCTTTTGTTGACAGTGTGCACGATCGAAACGGCCATCTTATCTTTAGGCATGATAACCGTGAGTGCGTTGCATGCAGCGGAACAGAAGCAAATCCAATTTTTCCCCCAGAAATCCCAGACAACCGTGAACGGGTTGCCGATCCTTTAAGTCGCTATCAACTGGTTTCCATGATGCAAGGTGTAGTTGAGAATGGCACAGGACGTCGAGTGCAAATGCCTGGTCGACCTCTAGCCGGTAAAACAGGTACAACAAACAAAGCTTTAGACGCTTGGTTCATTGGCTTTTCCTCAAATCTCACGGTGGGCGTCTTTGTTGGATTTGATCAACCACGCACACTTGGCCCACGTGAGGGAGGTGGCAGTGTAGCTGCACCTATTTTTGGAAATTTCATGCGGGAAGCCTGGGCTATAAAACCTGGGGCCCCATTTAAGACGCCTCCGGGCCTGGAATTTGTTCGAGTTAGTCGTTTAACCGGCTTACCGCCAAAAGGCCGTGACCAAAGTGCCGTCCTAGAAGCATTCGTTCCAGGTACCCGACCCCTAAATGGCAATAGAGTTATCGGAGGGGGTTTAAGCGATACAACTACCGAAATAGTCACACCGGCTTCTTTCGATGCGGACAGTGATGACGAAGTGCTGGGAGAGGAATTACCAACACGTGAGGCATCTGATCAGTAGCGTTCAGTCTTATGTGCTTCTTTTCAAATTGTACTCAACTCTCAAATTTAGAATAACTGAATCTAATCACTCAACTCCACTAAAATACAATGAAGTATATTGCCCGAAGTCCCTGCTTAGCTGCCGTTTCGTTGGGGAACCTTGCCCCTACGTTTCTTAGGTCGCTTATTTCCACCCCGATTAGCAGTATTTCCACCTCGATCGTTACCAGTATCGGGGCGTCGGTTAGCATCACGAGGGCGGCGAGTAGAAGCTCCTTGGCCAGGTTTTTTACCTCTGCTCCGATTAGACCTTTCGCGAGGGTCTGCTCCACCCTCTCCTTCAGGAAGAAGAGAGAAATTAATCAGACGTTCAATATCTCGGATCAGACCGCGTTCTGATGGATCATAAAAGGTGATCGCTACTCCTTCCTTTCCCGCACGGGCTGTCCTTCCTATTCTATGAACATAGGCCTCAGGGGTTACGGGAACATCAAAGTTTATTACATGTGAAACATCTTCAACATGAATCCCTCGAGCTGCTATGTCCGTCGCCACCAAAATTGGCATGTGGCCATCTCGAAAAGCCGAAAGTGCACGAACACGTTGAACTTGGGTTTTATCTCCGTGGATTGCAGATGCTGCAAAGCCAGCTTCTTCCAATTTACGGCAAACTCTGTCAGCACCGTGTTTGGTTCGAGTAAAGACTATTGCTCTGTAAGTTGTATCTTCTGATAACAATTTAGCGAGAAGATCTGATTTTTCATTAAATGGAATTGGAATTGCTCGTTGATCAATTTTCTCAATTGGCTTCGAGGTAGGTCCAGCAGCGACTTGTGCAGGATTTTTAAGAAATTCCTGAGCAAGTTCTACTATCGCTTTTGGCATCGTTGCTGAAAACATGACTGTTTGCCGTTTTTGCGGAAGCTGTGCCATCAAACGTCGGATAACTGGAAAAAACCCCAAATCAAACATCTGATCAGCTTCGTCGAGCACTACAACTTCTGTGTGCGCTAAACTCACAGCGCCAGCCGCCATATGATCTTCCAAGCGTCCAGGAGTAGCAATTACGATGTCTACTCCTTGAGCTAGGGCCTTTATTTGTGGTCGCGGCTTCATTCCTCCGACTACAACGGTCGTTCGAAGACGCATATTCCGGCCATAAACACGAGCATCGTTGGCAATTTGAGAAGCCAACTCACGAGTAGGTGCAAGAATAAGCATACGGCAACGTTTTGCGCCCGGAGGCCGCGGTTGCTTCGCAATTTTATCAAGCATAGGCAATACAAAGGCTGCGGTTTTACCTGTGCCAGTCTGCGCTACGCCAATAACGTCTCGACCCTCCAGAAGAGGTGGAATTGACTGTTTTTGGATTGGTGTAGGTGTCTCATACCCTTGGCTAATAATAGCATTGAGTAACGGCTCGGCTAAGCCAAAATTTGAAAATTCAGTCACGCGGGCTCTCTTTTTCTCCCGATAGCAAATGCCGTCGAGAAGTTAATAATGTTTGGAAGCCTACGTAGATTAGCCGCCGAGGACGCGCCATCACGGCGCTTTAGTAAAAAGGCAACATTTTGTCGGAAACACTGCTCTGCAACTACTTCCCGAATTTTACGAAACACGTTCTACGCACTGTATTGCTGCCGAGGTGCCATTAACTACAGAAGCCAGTTATAAGCAAATATCCTCTCGTAGACGCGGCGACAGGCCGCGCTTCAACCGTTACTTACATCATACGCACAACTAGATGGATTTTGGACTACGCTGAGATCCACGATAATTTGACAACTCACCTTATCGATATGACCGTTAATACTGATGCCTTTTTTGACTTCTCGAAGACCGGAAACGCTTTTATGGATTATTTTCTGTGTATTTGAGGCCATAAGCTAAGCACCCGCTAACCCCTGAGTATTTACATATAAAGAGTAAAGTGACTGGCTCGCTGCCATAAACAACCTGTTACGCTGCGATCCACCAAAACAGACATTAGCGCATCGCTCTGGCAGCTCGATGAAACCTATTTTTTCACCTTCGCTTGAGAACACCATTACTCCATCTAAGTCCGAGGCTCCCATTCCCCAACCACACCAAAGGTTTCCATCGATATCTACCCTAAACCCATCGGGAGTTCCGCCAGGGCCTGCATCAATCAGTGTTCTTTTATTTCTGATGCCCTTCCCGCCATCAACTATATCAAATGCCAGTATCTTGCGCGTTGGTAGTCCTCTACTCTCGACTACGTAAAGAATTTTTTCATCGGGAGAAAATGCTAAGCCATTTGGCCCCAAAACATCCTGATTTACTTGAACTGCTTCCAACGTATCGCCGTCAACACGATATATTGCTTGCGTAATTTCAGAGTGAGCTTTTAAGCCCTCATAATTGCCCGCAATGCCGAACGGCGGATCGGTGAACCAAATTGACCCATCCGCCTTAACTACCACGTCATTAGGCGAGTTAAGCGGTCTACCATCAAAGCTATCAATTATGACTGTGACAGATCCGTCATATTCAGTCCGCGTCACTCGGCGGCCATGCTCACAAGTGATCAGTCGTCCCTGCCTATCGCGGGTATTCCCATTAGCAAAATTCGATGGTTTCCTAAAAATAGAGACATCACCAGTTTCTTCCTCCCATTTAAGGATACGCTGGTTTGGAATGTCACTCCAAAGCAGATAACGCCCATCTCCAAACCATACCGGCCCCTCGGACCACCGACAGCCGGTATAAAGCCTTTCTACCGCTGCACTAAATATCACGTACTTTTGAAACCGCTGATCAAGAATGTGAATGGCGGGATCAGGATATCGAGGGTATTCACGCCAACCAGCTGTGGTTGGAAAATCAACTGGCATCTTGGCCTCCTCTTAAAGCAAGAAATACAGCATGGCGGCACAAATAATTCCGGTCTAGGCTAAACAACAATTCATACTTAGGAGACGGCTAATGCCCATTCTTCAAAACGGCTCAACAAGAATCCGTTACGAGGAGGCAGGTAGCGGCTTCCCAATGCTTGTTCTGCCAGGTGGTGGCCTTAATGCTACTGTCGAAAATCTTGGTCATGCTGGCTCATTCAATCCCCTAGTTGAATTTGCCTCAACCCATCATGTAGTTGCATTAGACATCAGAAATGCCAATGACGGTCAAACTATAGGACCATTAGAGCCCGAGAAAGGTTGGGATCAATTTACCGATGACCAGTTAGCGCTTGCGGACCATCTTGGTTTCGATAAATTCGTGGTCACTGGCTTTTGCATAGGTGGGCCATTGATTTGGAACTTGATAAGGCGAGCACCCGACCGCGTTGTAGCTGCTATCCTAGGACACCCCAGCGGGTTTCGCCCCGAAAAACCTGATCTTTTCTATCAGAATAATATAAATGGGTGGGCTCCAAAGTTTTTGGAATCTAGAAAAGATGTGACCCTGGAAATGGTTGAGCGTTTCCTAACTAAAATGTATCGGAGCAATCCAGATTTTGTATTCACAGTTGACCGCGACTTCGTGCGGAACTGTGATATTCCGTTACTCATCATGCCTGATGACGTAGCAGCCCATCCATTTGCTTGTGCAATGGAAACAGCGAGGTTGTCGCCTTCCGCTGAAGTAAGCATTTATCCCTGGCGAGAACCATCGGGTCACATGGAAATCGCACTTAGGCACACACAGAGCTTTTTAAAAGCACATACACCAGTCTAAGTAATGATTATTCGGCTGCGGCTTTCCTACTAGGTTCACCGTCTATAGCCGCACCAGTGTTGAGGAGGTCAAGAAGAGCGTCTTCTGTGTAGCCTGCCTCTACTAGAATTGCCGTAGTATCCTGCCCAAGGGCCTGAGGCAGGACACGAACAGTCTGTGGCGTTTCAGAAAACCTAACTGCAGGCCGTGCATGCCGAATGCGTCCTTCTGTGGGATGGTCATATTCCTCAAAAATACCCACGGCTTGTAGATGTTCATCGTTAGCAAGATGATCTAGGGGTATAGCCCGACCATTCGGTATGTCGTTTTCTTGAAGAGCTGCAAGAAGGTCGTCTGTTTTCCAAGAAGCAACAGCTTTCGAGGCCATCTCGTATAGTTCAGCAATTTTAATACTACGGGTTTTGGGATCAGTGACTCGCGGATCATCCACCATCTCACTCTTTCCCATCAACTTAAAAAACGACTGCCAGTGCTTTGTGTTATATGGTAAAATAGAAACATAACCGTCTAATGTCGCATGAGGCCGACGATCAGGGGCCATTGCACGGGCATAGCCTGTAGGCCCTTCAATAGGAACAAAGGTATGACCGGCGTTGTGCTCAACCATGTTGAAACCGACCATTGCCTCCAGCATCGGTACTTCAACCAGCTGCCCTTTCCCTGTCTTTTCTCTATGCAAGAGTGCCGCAAGAGTTGCGTGAGCACAAAATTGGGAACAGATCTTGTCGCAAATCGATGCCTTGACATAGGCCGGAGCGCCGTCTGGCCCTCCTTGCATAGCTGCAAGTCCCGATAATCCTTGAATAACGTCGTCATAGGCAGGTCGCTTTGCGTAAGGACCGTCTTGCCCAAAACCAACAAGGGCTACATACACAATGGAAGAATTTATGGATTTACATGCATCATAACCCAGCCCAAGGCGTTCCATTGCAGCAGGACGGATTGAGGTAATTAAAGCATCTGCGCTCTCAACCAGTTTCAAGAGCACATCTCTCCCGCCAGGTTGTTTTAAATCCAAAGCAATGGAGCGTTTGTTGCGGTTTGCGTTTAAATAAAAATGCCCCATGCCAGGATTACGCATGGGCGCTATGCCCCGGGTGATATCGCCCTCTGGAGCCTCTACTTTTATAACATCAGCTCCATAGTCAGCTAAAATCTGTACGCCGTAGGGACCAAATCCAACTGTTGTTAAATCCAGAATACGAACGCCTCCCAAAGGTCCTGACATCAACATATCTCCCAAATGGTCTTTCCCATGATGTTTTAGCCATAGAAGCCAGACTTTAGAACGGGATTATCTTTCAACCATCCAGTCTGCAGTGTTCACCAATATCAAACTGGGGCCATTTTCCGCCCTCACCCCACAATACGCTTTATATTTTTGCAGAAACAAATGGCATTTAACCGAGTAAGTTGGGCGAAAATACTAAATGCCCCTTTCATCCCTTTCCTCTTAATAACTTGGATTAGTGGAATAGGGCGTTAGCTGAAGATCATGTGTCCAAACAGAGCGATGCTGGCTATGCAAATACCAAAAAGCATTCGCAATTTCCCCAGCATCCATAACAATTTCTGGGTTATCGATCGCTTTTTTAAGCGCACGAGTACCGGGCGAGTCGATTAATCCATCGATAATCACATTTGCTACATGAATGTTATGCTCGGAATACTCCTCAGTCAGGACCTGAGCGAGCGTCCGCATCATAACACGTGGATAGTACAACGACTGACCCGTCAAGCGCTTACGGCCGCGTAATGAGCTTGAGTTATTAGAAATCAAGAATGTGCCAGAACCACGTTTACGCATTGCGGGTAAAACTTCTTTCGCAACAAGAAATGGCCCACGGCATGCAATATGCTGCGTGGTGTCAAACATCTCTGTTGGGATATATTCTAGGAGCTCCATTTCTGGAGGCAGGTCACGTCCTTCGAGGTAGCCAGCATTATATACCAATACGTCCGGATCACCGGCTTCAACTCTAACCCTTTCAAAGGCAGCCTTAATTGAGGCCTCAGACGAAAGGTCTAGCTCAACAGTTAGAGCATCCCCTCCTGCATCCTTTATAGCGGCCTCAAGGCCCGCAGCGTTAGAAGCAGTTCGCGTAGTAAGGATTGTCCGAAAGCCTTTTGATGCAAACTTTTGTGCAACAGCACCACCAACACCCCAACGTGCAATTATGGGTATGTTGGCATCATCAAGATTTTGGCCGTGAGCTAGGCGAGTATTTCGGCCATCCGCCTGCCACTTTGAAGTTGCTCCGATTACCACTGCGACAGGCTTACCTAACCCCATTTTTACCCCCAAACCTTGGAACCCTTAATGCAGTATAGGCAGAAATATTACGACGACGTGAGAAATAATTGACCAAGCTTAATAGCTCATCACCGCTTTAATTCCGTTTCAATAAACACAAACTCAAAAGCGTTTACGTTTATGACGTCATGCTCTACGCCTATCTCACGGAAATAGGGTTGGCCCGATACAAGATTAACATCCGTAGCCGTTCCATCCGATGATTCAATTGATAAAACACCAGTGGTCATTGGTGTCACAATGTAGTCCATTTCATGCTTATGCCACCCGGTTGCAGCACCCGGCGAAAATCGCCACTCCGTGACACGAACCTTTTCATTATCAATCAGAATAGTCGGTATTGCCGACTCTCTAGATGCCATTGTGCTATGCCCCCGTATATTGACCCAACTCTGCTCTCCGAACGATCGCCCAGCGATATTGTTCAGGCCAGAGCGCAAAGGCTTCGTCCTGTTCCAGCGTCTCTGCTGCATGAAGTGGCCAGAATGGATTATGCATGAGCTCTCGGCCAATTCCGATCAGGTCTGCTCTTCCGGCGGATAAAATGTCCTCCGCCTGCTGAGCGTCAACGATACGCCCAACAGCCATTGTGCTGATTTCTGCATCTCGGCGGATTGCTTCAGCGTAAGGAACCTGAAAACCGAGAGGGCGCTGCCCACCTTTTGGTAAGGGACGTCCATCATCGGCAGCCCGGAAGGCCGGTGCTCCCGAAATTCCACCAGCAGAGCAATCAATAACATCAACGCCCAATGCCTTAAGTTCTCGTGCAAGAGCAATTGAGTCCTCTACCTCCCAGCCAGCCGTGTCGACGGCGGAGACACGGAAAAAGATGGGAAGATCATCAGGCCAAGCCGAACGAACGGCTTCAGTCACTTCTAACGCAAAACGCATGCGTCCCGAGCGATCTCCTCCGTATCGATCATTCCGTTGATTTGCTAAAGGCGAGAGAAAGCTATGAATGAGGTAACCGTGAGCGCCGTGAATCTCTAAGACTTTAAAGCCAGCAATGGCAGCACGCCTTGCTGCGGCGGCAAAGTCTTCCACAAGATTAGAAATCTCGGCTTCAGACAATGCCCGCGGAGTTTCCCAGCCGTCAGCAACAGGGACCGCCGAAGGCGCTACTGTTTGCCAACCACTATCTCCCCAGGTCGTGTCATGCAGTGAAACAGGCTTGCCACCGGCCCAAGGCGGGGATGCAGAGGCCTTCCGGCCAGCATGGGCAATCTGTAGTCCAGGAACAGAACCCATTCTCTCAATAAAGCTTGTTGTTGGTTTTAACGCTTCTGCTTGTTCATCTGTCCAGATACCAAGACATTTTGGGGTAATACGCCCTCTAGGTTCGACTGCTGTCGCTTCCGCAAATACTAGGCCAACGCCGCCTCGTGCGAACGTTGACAAATGGGCAAACTGCCAATCTGAAGCAATGCCACTATTTGCCGAGTACATGCATAATGGAGAGAGAACGACACGGTTAGGCAGCGTAATACCCCTAAGCTTTAAAGGCTCAAAAAGCTTTCGCATATTTGTCATAAAGTTTACCCCATAACACATTGTTTAAGTTTTATTTTATTGAATATCGGACGAAATTACTCTGCCATAAACCCAGACTAGACTAAGGGACAACCCTTTTAGGCTTTATAAACCGGTATCTTGTCTAGCAAGTAATTTAAGAGTCTGCCACCAACCATTGCCAGTGCAATTTGCTCACAAGGAAATAATCAATAGGAGCGATCAAGCCCCATTTGCCAGAAAGCGATTTCTAGTCTTGTAGCGTCTCTAAAAATTTTCTCGAGTGACTGTATCCGAGCACTGGCACCGTACCGTCCACCAAGATCATCAAGCTGCGTGCTGGCACTTTGAGCAACAGCTTGATACTCTTCCCCCGCATACATTTCTATCCAACCGCGGTACGGATTTCCTTCAAGCACGGTTGATGGCTGAGCTATCAACCACTGTGCGACTTCAGCATAGCCAATAACACATGGAACCAAGGCTACTTGCAAATCAAGTAAATCGCCTGAATTACCCGTCTCCAGTACATAACGGGTGTAAGCTATATTAGCTGCAGCTTCAGGCTCGTCGAGCATCTGCCTTTCAGTAATTCCCCAGCTTCCACAAAAAGAAGTGTGTAGGTTGATTTCTTCATCGAGCAGTGCTGCCAGCGTATTCTTTGCGTATCGCATATCAGCAAGTGTGTTGCTTTTATAAATCGATAAAGCATAAGCGCGCGAAAAATGGATAAGGAAAAGATAATCTTGTTTTAGATAGTGTTCAAAACTCTCCCGAGGCAGCGATCCGTCCCCTAAGGCACGAACAAATGGATGTGTAACATATGACTCCCAATCAGCTGCACACCGCGCCTTCAGATTTCCGAAAAGAGTACTGCCCATCTTCTTTATTTCACCAATCCATCCGATTAATCAGATTGAAATTTAACCGTACATAAATCCAGTCCGTACGCTTTTTTTACCAAACAAAAATCGATCAATTGAATGCTGCCTAGGATTATCCATAAGCAGCATCAAAAAATGCCACTTCCAGTTCTACAAGCCTTGAGAACCTCTCTAAGACTTTGCCTTGCTGCTGAATAGAAACACTCGGACCGACACGGTCAAGCTCTGAACGGAGCCAATACACGATCTCCTCAAATATGGGATTGTCATGCAATTGGATCCATTCCGCTAAATAGAAACGCTTTGGGTATGGGTGCTTCGCTGCTTTTGCCCAACTGAGGTAGACCCACTCTGCCGGAACAATAACAGCAAGAACCTCTTCATAAGCTCCCGACCTTGCAGCATCCAGCATCAAATCGGCGAAGGCCTGTATCTGTGGCAGCATTGGCGTAGAGTTACGTTCTTCCTCATCAACACCTAAGGCATCGAATGAACGCAGGAAGTAATCGTTTTCTTCAGACGTAATAGCGGCGAGGAAACCAGAAAATCTCTTTGCAGCCATATCAGGAGCCAACGCCACTGCGTAACCCAAAACGGTTACAAGACTTTCTATGAAGACGTAATCCTGGATGAGATAGCGCCGATATACACTGTCTTCCAAAGTGTCATCGGCTAACGTCTTAGTAAACGGATGTTCCGTCGCTTGTTGCCATAGACCACCAGTGCGATCACGCAACCACTCTGTAAAACTTCCCGCTGACGGATCAAAGGATTCCAATATTTCCACCCCACTAATTCTGCAAATAGCCTAATCGCTCACTTAGCGCCTGATTAGTTAATATGGTCTTTCGGTCCACATAATTTATTTTTACCAATAATTTATCTGTCGAATTTTATTCCCACTCTATGGTACCTGGAGGCTTTGAAGTAACGTCGTAAGTAACTCGGTTCACACCACTAACTTCATTTATGATGCGGGTAGCAACACCACCGAGAAAACTCATATCAAAAGGATAAAAATCGGCAGTCATTCCATCCGTAGATGTGACAGCTCGCAGAGCTAACGCACTCTCGTATGTGCGCTCATCCCCCATGACGCCAACAGTTGATACCGGCAATAATACCGCAAACGCCTGCCAAATCTTATCATAAAGCCCGGCTTTTCTGATCTCGTCTAAATATATAGCATCAGCTTTTCTAAGTATTTCTAGTCTTTCCCGGGAGATCGCTCCAGGTAAGCGAATTGCTAATCCCGGTCCCGGAAACGGGTGACGACCAACAAAGGCCTCTGGTAAGCCTAGCTCTTTACCGAGAATACGGACTTCATCTTTGAAAAGCTCTCTAAGCGGCTCCAGAAGTTTCAAATTCATGCGTTCAGGAAGGCCACCAACATTGTGGTGACTTTTAATTGTTACACTTGGCCCCCCGTCAAATGAAACACTTTCGATAACATCAGGGTAGAGAGTGCCTTGCGCTAAAAATTCTGCCCCACCAATTTTCTTTGCTTCAGCCTCAAATATTTCAATAAATAACCGACCTATAGTTTTGCGCTTTACCTCAGGATCAGAAACCCCATTCAATTCACTTACAAATTTCTCTTCTGCACCAATATGATGCAAGGGAATATTAAAATGTTTTCTAAATAACGAAACTACCTCTTCGGCCTCTCCCAAACGCAACATGCCCGTATCAACAAAAATGCACTGGAGCTGATCACCTACCGCCTCGTGAATTAATACCGCTGCTACAGCACTATCTACACCACCTGACAGACCACAGATGACGCGCCCTTCCCCAACCTTCTGGCGAATACGAGAAATCTCTTCTTCTCTAAAAGTCGCCATCGTCCAATCACCAGAACATCCTGCAATACGCTGGACGAAGTTCTTGATAATTCTTGCTCCATCGGGCGTGTGTACAACCTCTGGATGAAACTGCACCCCATAAAAGCCACGCGTCTCATCAGCAATTGCAGCGAAAGGAGCATTATATGTCTTTGCAATTGCTGAGAAACCATCGGGCAATGCTGAAACAGCATCACCGTGACTCATCCAAACTTCATACTTTTCGCCAGAAACCCATACTCCTTCAAAAAGAGCAGAGTTGGCTGTTATTTCTACTAAGGCTCGGCCAAATTCACGCTTTTCTGAGTTTTCAACCCGCCCCCCAAGCTGATGCGCCATGGTCTGCTGACCGTAGCAAATCCCAAGAACTGGAACTCCTAGTTCGAAAAGGCTTCTATCTGCCTGAGGCGCCGTTTTTGACGTAACACTCGATGGGCCACCAGATAGAATAATCCCTTTTGGATTGAATGACTCTAATGAAAAAGTTTTAACCTTATTAAAAGGCCAAATTTCGCAATAAACGCCAGACTCTCTGACTCTTCGTGCTATGAGCTGCGTAACCTGTGATCCAAAATCAACAATTAAAATACGATCGTGCATTTTAAATCTTTCGTCAGGTTCCAGACTGATAGTTAGGACTTTCACGGGTCACAATCACATCATGCACATGACTTTCACGCAGCCCAGCATTAGTGATCTGAACAAATTCAGTATTTTCCCGCATTGCTTGAATATTCGCGCTACCAGTATATCCCATAGCCGCTTTAAGGCCGCCAACTAACTGATGTATTACATTGCCAACGGGGCCCTTATAAGGAACTTGGCCTTCTACGCCCTCCGGAACTAGTTTCAGACTGTCTTGGATCTCTTGTTGGAAATACCTATCAGCAGATCCACGTGCCATGGCTCCAACGGAGCCCATCCCGCGATATGATTTATAGGAGCGGCCCTGGTAGATGAATACCTCACCAGGACTTTCATCAGTGCCTCCGAGCAATGATCCAATCATCACACATTCAGCCCCAGCCGCGATTGCTTTTGCGAGATCTCCCGAGGATTTTATACCCCCATCAGCAATTGCTGGAACTCCCCTTTTGGAGCAAGCTTCCGATGTTTCCAAGACAGCTGTTAGTTGAGGAATACCGACGCCAGCAACAACTCGAGTGGTACAAATTGAGCCTGGGCCAATACCTATCTTCACGGCGTCAGCCCCTGAATCAATTAAAGCCTCAGCTCCATCAGGGGTCGCCACATTTCCAGCTATAATCTGGATCTTATTTGACATACGACGGATTCTATCGACGGACTGTATTACCCCTTCTGAATTTCCATGGGCAGTATCCACTACAATAATATCAACTCCAGCGTCTGCTAGCGCCTCAGCACGCCTGTAACCGTCTTCTCCGACCCCTGTCGCCGCTGCGCATCTAAGACGCCCTTGGTCGTCTTTGGCAGCATTTGGGAACCGCTCTGCCTTATCGATATCTTTGACAGTTATTAGACCGATACAATGAAAATGGTCATTTACAACGAGAAGTTTCTCAATCCTGTGTTGATGAAGCAGACGTTTAGCCTCTTCAGGCGATACACCTTCTTGGGCAGTTACAACATCAACTGTCATCAATTCCGAGATAATCTGCTCAGGATCATTAGCGAACCTGACATCTCTATGTGTAAGAATTCCGGTTAATTTTCCACACGAAGCAACAACAGGAATACCTGAAATACTGTGGCTATCCATTAATGCCAACGCTTCTTTTAACCGCGCGTCTGGTGAAATGGTAACAGGATCTATAACCATCCCTGATTCAAACTTTTTAACTCTACGAACTTCCGCTGCTTGTTGCTCAATAGTCAAATTTTTATGAATGACGCCTAGCCCCCCGGCCTGGGCCATAGCAATTGCCATTGAACTTTCAGTAACAGTATCCATCGCAGAAGCGACGATAGGAATATTCAGTGCAATATCTCTTGTGACGCGCGTAGATGTATTCGCAGCTGTGGGCAAAACCGCTGATCTAGCCGGTCGAAGCAACACATCATCAAAGGTAAGTGCTAGGGGGATGGCCTTTACAGATTTAGAAGCCATGTCATTCCTCCGACCTAAAACTAGAATGACGCCGCTGTATACACACCAATTATGATTCGTCCAAGCGGTGTTATTTTGCGCTTTTAAAGCCAGTAGCGATTAAATATATCTCAGCCGAGTCTGCACGACTGGCAGGAGGTTTGGCGTGCCTTACTTGAAGAAAATCTGTTTTTAATTGATCCAGCAGTTCTTTTGGGGCGCCACCTTGAAAAACCTTAACAACAAAAGTTCCGCCTGACGCAAGTATTTGGCTAGCTATATCATAAGCAGCCTCTGCAAGCGCTCCAATTCGAAGTTGATCAGTACGTTTATGTCCAGTTGTAGACGGGGCCATGTCAGAAAATACCGCATCTGCTTGACCTTGAATGACCTCTTCTATCTTTGATATTGCGTCTTCAGCAAAGATATCGAGCTTCAGGAGGGTAGCTCCATCAATTGGGTCAACAGCCTGAATATCTATGCCGGCTATAACGCCTCTTTTAACCTTCTTGGCAATAACCTGTGTCCATCCTCCTGGCGCACACCCCAGATCCACAACGCGTCCGTTGGGTGGAATGATGTTGAAGCGATCATCAAGCTCAGCAAGCTTAAATGCTGCCCTACTGCGATAACCTTCAGACTGCGCCTTCTGGACGTACGGGTCATTTAACTGACGCTGTAACCAGCGCGCCGACGCGTTTGATCGTCCTCGAGCAGTTTTCACGCGGGTTGCCATCATACGGGAACCATCCCCGCGTCTGTTTCCTGTTGCCATTTATTTTTCCGAACTCTTTCAGATTTAAAAAACGAACCCCAACTTTTCGTGAAATTTTTCTATTTACAAATCGTAGTGTTTTTCGTGGGGACTTCACCGGAGACTAAAACGAATAGGAACTTCAATCGAGGTTCCCACTGGTTTTCCATTATTTCTTGCCGGCTCAAAGCGCCATCTCTTGACCGCAGCGATTGCTGCTTGATCAAGACGAGCATAACCACTTGGTTCGATAATAGTCACCTTGGATGCTAAACCGGACGCTGAAATTTCTATCCTCAGCCTTATCTTCCCCTCTTCGCCCATTCGTTCAGAGGTCTTCGGGTATAGGGGGGGTAAATTCTCAGAAACTGCAGATGCCGCTTGAAAACCTTGTACTGAGTGGGATCCGTTACCTTGTGTCGCTTCTTGTAATACAGATTTGTTTAGAGTTCCGACATCTCCTCCTGTAACAAAATTAGGCATTGATGCAACTTCAAGCACATTACCACTAACTGTATCCTTCTTTTGATCTCGAATATCTTGTTCGGTGTCTATTGCTTTCTCGGAAGTCAACCGCATCTCGTTTTCTAAAGATGAGGTAACATTATCCTCGTGGACTGCCGTTGCTTTAATGCTAGCCCCGAGAAACACGCCTGAATGTTCTCTAGGCGTCGGTGCGCCAGGTGCTAATAACGATTTTGACGTGTCTACCTTTTTGCCTGTTTGAATTTGAGGGATTACATCACCGAGAACCTGATCAATTGATATTTTAGGATAGCTTGGAGAGGCATCAAATATTGGCGTTTTTTTAGCTTCCAGCTCTTTACGTAACAATGCTTCTTTATGAATTTTCACTTCGGAAAACGTTGGTAGCGATTGTGGTTTTGTTGAAGATGCGAACGTCGTTGCTACGTTTGAGAATGCCGGTTCAAATAATAAGTTTACCTGTATCTCAGTTTTCTTCAGATTAGATAGCGATGAACTAAAACCCCAAATTACCCCTACTAAAGCGAGATGGCACAGCCCTGAAAAGTGAAA